>NZ_QPFW01000147.1:0-11810 GCF_008122455.1 Enterobacter sp. C6 | reverse complement strand
CGACGCCACGCCGAAGGAGCGCTATCGTCTGGCAACTGAACAGATCCGCCACGCCGAACGCCACGGTTTTGACAGCGCCTGGATTGCGCAGCACCACTTTCACGAAACTGAAGGCGGACTGCCTTCGCCGCTGCTGTTTCTGGCGCACGTAGCGGCACATACCGAAACCATTCGGCTGGGGACGGCCATCATTACCCTGCCGATGGAAAACCCGCTGCGCGTGGCGGAAGACGCCGCGGTTCTGGATTTACTCGCCGATGGACGTCTCGAAGTCGGTTTTGGTTCGGGCGGCACGCCGACCTCTTTCCTGCCGTTCGGACTGACGTTTGAACAGCGCGGCGCGGCCTTTGCCGACCATCTGCATGTGATCCAGAGCGCCTGGCGCGGGGATTCGCTCACCCATCCGGATAACCACCTTTACCCGCCTGCGCCACAGCTTGCCGACCGTATCTGGATTGCCACCTTTTCGGTCGACGGTGCCGTTCGCGCCGCGCGGGCCGGACACGGTTTAATGCTCTCCCGCACGCAGCCGCGCCCGGCAGACCAGTTGGATTTAACCCTCGACGCGATCCAGAACCCTATTGTGGATGCCTACCTTGAGGCGCTGCCCGCGGGCATCGCACCGCGCATTCTGGCTTCCCGTACGGCATTCGTCGCCGACAGCGACGACTATGCGCTCAAGGTCGCCACACCGGGTCTGACGAAACAAGCCCAGCAGCATCGCGCCGCCGGGCACGCGGTTAAAGGTGACACCGTCACCGATTTTCGTCACCAGTTCGACGCCCATATCGGTTCGCCCGAGACGGTGCTGCGCTCGCTGCAGGCCGATTCCGTTCTCCGGCGCGCCACGGACATCTCATTCCAGGTCCATTCGGTCGAGCCCACCCATCGAGACACCCTGCGCTCCATCGAACTGATCGCTGAACATATTGCCCCCCATATACGTTGAGGAGATACCTATGTCATTAAGTCACGACATTCTCGCCGAGCTGGCGGAAATTAAACCCGGTTCCCCTCTGGCAGAGGCGCGCGCCACGCGGGACGCCGCCACGCGCCACGCACAGGGCAGCTACGAAATCTTATTTACCCAGCAGGATAGCGATTTTGCGCTGGACGAGCGCTTCGCCGTGGCGGCAAAAGTCGCCAGGTGGCACGGCGCGGAGGCGCTGGCCGCACACTATGCGGGGTTTGGCCTGGCCGACCCGACCTCTGAACGCCTGACCCCGGCGCTCAATTTCGCGCGCCTGCTGACCTTCTCCCCCGTCGAAGCCACGCCGGCATCGTTAAAAGCGCTGACCCAGGCGGGATGGAGCAAGGAAGGCATCGTGACCCTGGCGCAGCTTATCGCGTTTGTCAGCTTCCAGAGCCGACTCATCACCGGACTGCGGTTGCTGAACGACAAACCCGTCGCCAAAAGCGATGCGCCGGTGGCGGCAGGCATCTGGCACACGACCGCCACCACGGCCACCGGGAAGGCGGCTCCCGTCGCGTTTACCCAGCAGGAGCTGGGATGGGAGCCATGGATAGCAGCAAAACCGCTGGCGGATTTTCGTGATGACGAGGTTGCTATACTGGCGAAGTTTGGCCACACCGATTCCGACTATTTCCGCCTGCTGGGGCGCAACCTGCCGGTGCTTGAACAGCGTACGCTAACGGATAAAGGGATTTTTTATACGCCGGGGGGATTGCCGCGCGCCGAGCGCGAGCTGGCGGCAACGGTCGCCAGTAAAATTAACGGCTGCATTTACTGCGCATCTGTCCATGCGCGGAAAGCCAGCCAGCTGTCAAAGGATGACCCGGCGGTAGAGGCCCTGCTGGCCGTGCGTCCGGGACAATCCCTGAGCGAGGGACAATCTGCGCGCTGGCAGGCGGAAATCGATTTTGCAGCGGCGCTGTCGGTTACCCCACCTGCCGCCACGCCGCTGCACCTTGCCGCGCTGGAAAAAGAGGGGCTGGACACCTTAGCCCAGCTTGACCTGGTGCAGTCCGCCGCGTTCTTCGCCTGGGCCAACCGCCTGATGCTGACCCTGGGTGAGCCCTGGCTTGCCTGAATTCAATCAGGCTAGCGCACGCGCGTTAGCCTGAGCCCGTCTGGCCCGCAGGTAACCGTAGATCAACAGCGCGCTCATGGCCGAGAACGAGAGTATCGCCGCAGGCAGCGTGACGTAGCGCCAGCTAAAGCCGAGGGTAATCATCATCCCGCCAAAGTACGCCCCGATCGCGCTGCCGAGATTAAACGCCATCTGCCCCCCGGCCGCCCCCAGCATCTCGCCACCCTTCGCATTTTGCAGAAGCAGGATCTGCAGCGGCGCAGAGAGCGCGAACAGCCCGGCACAGCAGATAAAGCCCATGATCAGCGAGGCCGTTTTGAGTTCACCACAGGCGAAAAGCAGCAGCAGCGAGGCGACAATCACCATGTCGGTGGTCGCCGCAATGCGCAGCGGGCTAAAACGCCCCGAGAGTTTGCCGCTCAACAGGTTGCCCAGCACCATGCCAAGCCCCATCAGCATCATGATGATCGTCATCACGCCTTCGGTGAAGCCTGAAACGTTGACCATAAACGGTTTAACGAAGCTGAACCACGCGAACACCCCGGCGTTGCCAAACATGGTGGCGGCAAAAATCAGCCAGGGTTCTGGTTTTTTCAGAAAGTGGAACTGCTCGGTCAATTTGATTTCTGATGTGTCGTGGATGTCCGGCACCCAGAGCAGAACCGAGAGGATCACCAGCGCGTCGAACACCGCAATCAGGAAAAAGGTATAACGCCAGCTGAACTGGTGCCCCAGCCAGGTGCCGAGCGGGACGCCTACCAGGTTGGCCACGGTCATCCCGGCGATCATTCCCGCCACTGCGACCGTCACCTTCCCCGGCGGCGCAATTTTAGAGAGGATAATCGCCCCGACGCCGAAAATCGCGCCGTGCGGAAAACCGGAAATTAAGCGTCCTGTCGCCAGCCAGAAATATGATGACGAAAAGGTAAACAGCGCGTTCCCCACCGCGCACAGGGCAACCAGAAACAGCAGCGTCGTTTTTAACGAGAACTTGCCTGAGAAGAGCGCCATAATCGGGGCGCCAATCACCACGCCGAAGGCATAAAACGAGATCATATTCCCGGCGGAGGGAATCGAAATATCGGTGTCATGCGCCAGCTCGGTTAACACGCCCATAATGCCAAACTCGGCCATGCCCAGGCCAAAGGTGCCAAGCGCCAACGATAATATTGTCTTTTTCATACCTCAACCACGGGTTAATCACTCGCAGCGGGCATTATTGAATAATCTTGTATGGTGAGCCAGTTCAAACTAGCAGACTGACACGTTAATCCATTTATACAGCGCAGGCTGTGAATATTGTCAGCCGATAATCGCGATGCCAAGGCGTTCCATAATTTGCGACACCTGATAACTGTCCAGCTTAACACCCTGTAGATCAGTGCCACGCACGTCCAGTTCACCCAGTTCCGAATTGGTTAAATCGCAGTGTGTGAAATTTGCTGCACGCCAGTCAAATGAAGAAAACTCGCCGCCTGACATATCCGAACCACTGAAAGTTGCCCCCAGGATCTGCGCGCCGTTCCAGCGATTTTCCCACAACTCGCATTTTTCCAGAACCACCTTCGAAAAATTGGCATAGCTCAGGTTGCTTTTTGTTATATAAGCACTGCAAAACCAGGTACGCGTGGTGATCATGTTCATAAAACTGGCACCGCGAAAATCAGCCCCTTGCGCCCTGCATTCACGGATTTCGATGCCTAAGGCATTCGAATGCCTGAAATCTGCCATCGATAAATCGCAGCTTTTGAAAATAGCATCTTTAAGCTGCGCCCGAGTAAACTTAGCGCCCTGCTGGCTTTCCCGGTCATAGAACTGACAGCCGATAAACTCCGTGCTGGTTAAATCCGTGCCTGAAAAGTCGCAGTTACGAAAGATCGCATTCTCTATTTTCTCGCCGGTAAAACGAGTACGACCGATTTTTTCGCCCTCAAAAATCAATGCCATCACACCACCTGTTTATTCATACAGTACTATTCACCATTCTACCTCGTTCCCTGATGAAGAGAAACACGCTTATCAGACACACATATCAAAAATTCCCGCGAAGGTTGCAGGTCAGCATTACACTTCAAAGTGTTAGTTCCTTCTATGCACATCACACGTTCCGGAGATGAGGATTATCATGGGAAACGCAAAACAGAATAAAACCAAAGCAGTGACCGTGACCAAAGCGAGTGTAGATAGCGTGGTTAAACCCGTGCTGAAGACCAAAGAGTACGAAAAAGAACTTCGTCGCCTGCACGTTGAACTGGTTAAGCTCCAGCAGTGGGTCGTCGCCAAAGGACTCAAAGTGTGTATTGTTTTTGAAGGACGCGACGGTGCCGGTAAAGGCGGCACCATCAAAGCGATCACCGAGCGAGTCAGCCCTCGCGTGTTTCGCGTTGTTGCGCTCCCTGCCCCAACTGAAAAAGAAAAAAGCCAGCTCTACTTCCAGCGCTATGTGCCGCACCTGCCTTCGGCAGGCGAGATCGTGATATTCGATCGCAGCTGGTATAACCGCGCGGGTGTCGAACGGGTAATGGGATTCTGCACTGAGGAACAGGTGGAGAAATTTTTGGATGGCGCACCGGTGATGGAAAAAGCGATGGTCGATGCCGGGATTATCCTGCTGAAGTACTGGCTGGAGGTGACGCCTAAAGAGCAAGAGCGTCGGCTGCGCGACCGTATTAATGATGGTCGTAAGATCTGGAAGCTATCGCCGATGGATATTAAATCCTTTAACCTGTGGGACGAGTATACCCTCGCGCGCGACGCTATGTTTGAAGCCACCGATACCGCCTGGGCGCCGTGGTTTGTGGCGCGTTCAGAGGATAAAAAACGTGTGCGACTGAATATTATTTCGCACCTGCTTTCGCAGATCCCGTATAAAGAAATACACGTAGACAAGGTGGATTTACCGAAACGCAAAATCGGCAAAGTCAAACCCACAAAATATCCGTTCCGCTATGTGGAAGAGCGGTTTTGATTTGAAGAGTAGGCCCGCGCAAGCGCAGCGCCGCCGGGCAGAGCCGACGGCGCAGGGTTTACTTCAATCCTTCCGTACTTTCCTGTTTCGCTTCCAGACGCTCCACATCGCGATACCAGCGCGGGTGGTGTTTCTGCGCCCAGCGGCGGCTCACCTTCCCTTCAATCATCCCTTTAATCGAGCCTTTCACCCAGAACGCCATATACATATGGATCAGGATGGCATGAATCAGGATGATGGCCGACGTGGCGTGGATAAGCAGCGCGTAGCGGATCACCTGAATCGGGAAATAGTGCGCAAAATACGGACGCCAGATAATCACCCCGGTCACCAGCAGCACAAAAATCATGCTCATGATGGTCCAGAACATCATCTTCTGGCCGGCGTTGTATTTCCCCACCTTCGCCACTTTATGCTCGTTACCTTTCAGGACTTCAACAATCCCTTTCACCCACGGGATGTCCTCCTTGTCCGGGATGTTGTGATGAACAAAACGCACGAACATAAACATCAGCACCACGAAGATCAGCACGCCGAAGAATGGGTGCAGAATGCGCCCCATTTGCGGCGTACCGAAGGTTTCGGTCAGCCACTGCAGCGTCGGGAAGAAGAACGAAATCCCCGACACCGCCACCAGGAAGAAGCAGATCACCACCGTCCAGTGACAGGCGCGATCGACAAACTTCGTGCGCACTATCATTTTCGACTTACTCATGATGCTCCTCCTCGTCGTCATCCACCTCTTTGTTTGGCCCAATACCGATGTAGTGATAAATCAGCCCCGCAAAGGTCGCGATAAAGCCCGCCGCCGAGAGCGGTTTAAGTGCCCCTTTCCACAGGTTGATGGACGTGTCGATCGCCGGATCCTTCGGCAGATTGTGGTACAGCTCCGGCTGATCGCTATGGTGCAGCACGTACATCACGTGCGTACCGCCCACGCCCTGCGGGTTGTAAATGCCCGCTTTGTCGTAGCCCCGTGCTTTGAGCTTATCGACGCGCTGCTGCGCTACGTCCAGCATCTCTTTTTTGGTGCCGAAGTGGATCGCCCCGGTCGGACATGTCTTCACGCACGCAGGCTCCTGCCCGACGCTGACGCGGTCCACGCACAGAGTGCATTTGTATACCCGGTTATCCTCTTTATTGAGGCGCGGGATATTGAACGGACAGCCCGCGATGCAGTACCCACAGCCGATGCAGTTGTCCTGCTGGAAGTCGACGATCCCGTTGGCGTACTGAATAATCGCGCCCGCTGAAGGGCACGCCTTCAGGCAGCCCGGATCTTCACAGTGCATGCAGCCGTCTTTGCGGATCAGCCACTCCAGCCTGCCGTTCAGGTCGGTTTCGCTAAAACGCATCACCGTCCAGGATTTGGCGCTCAGATCCGCCGGATTGTCGTAGACACCCACGCAGTGCCCCACCTCGTCGCGAATGTCGTTCCACTCTGAGCACGCTACCTGGCAGGCCTTGCAGCCCACGCAGGAGGAGACGTCGATAAGCTTGGCGACTTCTGCCTTGTAGTCCCGCGCGCGAGGCGCGGGCGTTATCGGGTTAGTCGCGGAGCGTTTGATAATGTCTTGTGTTTCCATCGCCATTGAATCGCTCCTTACGCTTTCTCGATGTTGACCAGAAACGCTTTGTATTCCGGCGTTTGCGAGTTGGAATCGCCGACGTTTGGCGTCAGGGTATTGGCGATGTAGCCTTTCTGCGCCACGCCTTCAAAGCCCCAGTGAAGCGGGATACCGACGGTTTCCACCTGCTGACCATGCACGTTCAGACTTTGCAAACGACGGGTCACCACCGCCACCGCGCGAATAAAGCCACGCTTGCTGCTCACCTTCACGCGGTCGCCGTTGGCAATGCCTTTCGCCTTCGCCAGCGTCTCGCTGATCTCCACAAACTGCTCCGGCTGCGCGATGGCGTTAAGCCGCGCGTGCTTGGTCCAGGTATGGAAATGCTCGGTCAGGCGATAGGTCGTCCCCACGTACGGGAATTTGTCCTTTTTGCCCAGACGCAGCGCGTCGTCTTCGTAGATACGCACCACCGGGCTGGAGACCACGTTCGGGTGCAGCGGGTTGGTGCCCAGCGGCGTCTCCATCGGCTCGTAGTGCTCCGGGAACGGCCCCTCCGCCAGCTTGTTGAGCGCAAACAGGCGCCCCAGCCCTTCCGGCTGCATGATAAACGGCCCGGTGTTGCTGCCCGGCGCGGCGGTGTTGTAGTCCGGGATATCGTTCCCAGTCCATTTCGCCCCGTTCCACTGGATCAGCATGCGCTTCGGATCCCACGGCTTGCCGTTTACGTCTGCAGACGCGCGGTTGTACAGCACGCGACGGTTCAGCGGCCACGCCCATGCCCAGCCCAGCGTATTGCCCAACCCGGAAGGGTCAGTGTTGTCACGGTTGGCCATCTGGTTACCCTGCTCCGTCCAGCTGCCGGTGTAGATCCAGCAGGACGACGCCGTCGTGCCGTCGTCGCGCAGCAGCGCGAAGCTGTTCAGCAGCTGGCCTTTCTTCGCCACCAGATTGCCGTTAGCATCATAGAGATCCGCCAGCGCCATGCCGTTGTTCTCTTTCGCGACTTCTTCAGACTCGGGACGATCCGGCTGCTTGTAGCTCCAGTTCATCTTCAGCAGCGGCTCAGCGCCTTTGCCTCCTTCGGTTCGGTACATCTCGCGCAGGCGATGGTAAATCCCGGCAAGGATTTCGCCGTCGTTGCGCGCTTCGCCCGGCGCGTCCTGGCCTTTCCAGTGCCACTGCAGCCAGCGGCCGGAGTTGGCTATCGAGCCGTCCTCTTCCGCAAAGCAGGTGGACGGCAGGCGGAACACTTCGGTCTGAATCGACGCCGGATCGACATCGTTTGATTCCCCGTGGTTCTGCCAGAAGGTGGAGGTCTCGGTCACCAGCGGATCGATCACCACCATGTACTTCAGCTTGCTGAGGCTACGCACAACCTTGTTTTTGTCCGGGAAGGAGGCCACCGGGTTAAAGCCCTGGCAGATATACCCCGTGACGTTGCCCTTATCCATCATGTTGAAATACTTGATGACATCGTAAGCCTGGTCCCACTTCGGCAGCCACTCAAAGCCCCAGTCGTTCTCTTTCTGCGCCGCGTCGCCGTAGAAGGATTTCATCAGGCTGACGTAGAACTTCGGATAGTTGCTCCAGTAGTTCACCTGGTCCGGCAGCGTCGCTTTTGGCGTATTCGCCGCCAGATAACTTTGCAGATCCGTCTGCTTTTCAGACGGCAGCGTCAGGTAGCCCGGCAGGCTGGTCGAGAGCAGACCGAGGTCGGTCAGCCCCTGGATGTTGGAGTGACCGCGCAGCGCGTTCACGCCGCCACCCGCCATGCCCATGTTGCCGAGCAGCAGCTGGATCATCGCCATGGTGCGGATGTTCTGCGCGCCAACGGTATGCTGCGTCCAGCCCAGCGCGTACAGGAACGTGGTGGTTCTGTCGGCGGCGCTGGTTGAGGCCAGCACTTCACACACCTTCAGGAAATCCGCTTTCGGCGTGCCGCAGATGTTTTCCACCACGTCCGGCGTATAGCGGGAAACGTGCTGCTTCAACAGGTTCCACACGCAGCGCGGATGCGTCAGGGTTTCATCCCGCATCGCATAGCCGTTTTCATCGAACTGATAGTTCCAGGACGCTTTGTCGTACTGCCGTTTTTCGGCGTCATAGCCGCTAAACAGTCCGTCATCGAAGGCAAAGTCATCCCGCACCAACAGGTTCGCGTTGGTGTAGTGCTTAACGTATTCCGCGTTAATGTTGTTGTTTTCGATCAGGTACAGCAGCACGCCGGACAGGAACGTAATGTCCGTACCGGAGCGGATTGGCGCATAGATATCGGCCACCGATGCCGTACGCGTAAAGCGCGGATCGACGACGATCAGCGTCGCATCGTTGTTGTTTTTCGCTTCCATCGCCCAGCGGAACCCCACCGGATGGGCTTCAGCGGCGTTACCGCCCATCACCACCACGACGTTCGCGTTTTTGATATCAACCCAGTGGTTGGTCATCGCACCGCGACCAAATGTTGGAGCAAGACTTGCTACCGTTGGTCCGTGTCAGACGCGCGCCTGGTTGTCTACCGCCAGCATGCCGAGAGAGCGCACAAATTTTTGCGTCAGCATGCCG
This sequence comes from Enterobacter sp. C6, assembly GCF_008122455.1. Taxonomy (NCBI): domain Bacteria; kingdom Pseudomonadati; phylum Pseudomonadota; class Gammaproteobacteria; order Enterobacterales; family Enterobacteriaceae; genus Enterobacter; species Enterobacter sp. C6. Next base: position 2,658 of record NZ_QPFW01000147.1, on the reverse strand, counting down.
GTTTCATTACTCGCCGCAGACGCGCACAGCATCCCGGTGGAGAGCCAGCGGTTAACCGTTACGCCCTGCGCGTTCTTTTCAATAAAGTTGGCGTCGCGGTCGGCTTTCATTAATTTGGCAATACGGGAGAAGGCCTCATCCCAGGAGATACGCTGCCATTTATCAGAACCCGGCGCGCGGTATTCCGGGTAGCGCAGGCGATTTTCGCTGTGAACATAGTCCAGCAGCCCCGCCCCTTTCGGGCAAAGCGCCCCGCGGCTCACCGGATGATCCGGATCCCCTTCAATATGGTAAATCGCTTCTCTGGCGTTCTTTGCACCATCGCCCAGGCTATACATCAAAAGCCCACAACCTACGGAGCAGTATGTGCATGTGTTACGGATCTCTTTCGCGCGCAGCAGCTTATAGTTGCGTGCCTGAGCCAGCGCCATTTTGGGAGCAAATCCCAGCATGGCTGCCGTTGTTCCGGCCATACCGCCCGCGCAGATTTTAAAAAATTGTCTGCGGCTGACGTCCATTGTTGTCCTCGTTATCTGAAAACATTTCGCGCAGCAAACTAACAGCAAAGCCCCTGATTTTTTTGCGTCAAATCAAGGTCATCTGTCTTCCCCCCCTTAATAGTCACCCCCGGTACATTTCATTACCCCTTTTTGATTAACGGCTTAAGAGAATAATTCACGACAGCGACAGGCGTAATGCGATACATTTTTCCTTTGATTTTTATTGCAATGGCGAAGTAATGGACAGAAAAAAGGCAACGCTTATTGGGCTGGCGGCAATACTGTTATGGAGCACCATGGTCGGCCTTATTCGCAGCGTGAGTGAGGGACTGGGGCCGGTAGGCGGTGCGGCGATGATCTACACCCTCAGCGGATTACTGTGTCTGGTGACGGTAGGATTTCCTGATATCAGACGGTTCTCGCCGCGATATCTTATTGCGGGCAGCGTTTTATTTGTCAGCTACGAAATATGCCTGGCGCTGTCGCTGGGCTATGCCGCAACGCGATCGCAGGCGATTGAAGTCGGTATGGTGAATTACCTTTGGCCAAGCCTGACCATTGTGTTTGCCATTTTGTTCAACGGACAGAAATCCACCCTGTGGGTGATCCCCGGCCTGGTCATATCGCTGCTGGGCGTCTGCTGGGTATTGGGCGGTGAACAGGGTTTACATCTTGATGAAATAACCCGCAATATCGTTTCCAGCCCGCTGAGCTACGCGCTGGCGTTTGCCGGGGCCTTTATCTGGGCCGCCTACTGCACGGTCACCAGCAAATTTGCGAAAGGACAAAACGGCATCACCCTGTTTGTTTTACTGACCGCGCTGAGTCTGTGGGTGAAATATGCCCTGAGCGATCAGCCAGAGATGATGTTCACGCTTCCGGTGGTGGTGAAACTCGTCATGTGCGGCATTGCCCTTGGGTTTGGATACGCCGCATGGAATATTGGCATCCTGCACGGTAACGTCACGGTTCTGGCTACCGTATCCTATTTTACCCCGGTCCTTTCAGCCGCGCTTGCCGCCGCAGTGCTGAGTTCCCCCCTCTCATTCTCGTTCTGGCAAGGCGCCCTGATGGTCTGCGCCGGGTCGTTACTCTGCTGGTACGCAACAAGAAAATAATGCTTTCACGCACGGCCGGGTAAATTTCAACCCGGCAATATAATTAACATAAATTTAAAGTGTGATCGCACCTCAGAATATTTATCCTAATAATAGGATGTCTGTTTAATTTCGGTTTATATTTGGCACCTTCTGTAAACGCTCAACAAGATAATTGACACAAACTGACAACGAAATGAAACTAGTCAACCATGAATATTAACATTATGGATAGCATTGAATGTAATAATTAAATTCTGACACATCCATGAAAATATTCGCAATATACGTTTAAACCCTCACCTAACTCACTGTTATTAAGCCCAAAAACTAATAGCACCCCCCTCAACACATCGGGAATACCGAAATCTAACTTAATATACTAAAACTTACAGAAATTATAGCGATGGCAATAGTCCCGCAGATAACATAATTAATAATCGTATAAAATTCGGGCGCTTTGTTTGAATAATCGCCTTTTCACACGATCGAGATCACACTAATTGAAATTATCTCTAATAATTTGAAACTTATTATTGAAATAAGACTACAAGATTTTTAAAAATAGCATGCCATTGACGAGCAGCCTCGTTTAGAAATCGTTCACAGTGGTTCAGGAAATACTGAAAAAAATTATAAGGAACATTTAAGATGAAACTTAAATTAGTTGCAGTGGCAGTCACTTCCATGCTGGCAGCAGGCGTTGTTAACGCTGCCGAAATTTACAACAAAGACGGTAACAAGCTGGATCTGTACGGCAAAGTAACAGGTCTGCACTATTTCTCTGATGACGCAGGCGCAGATGGCGATAAAACCTACATGCGTATCGGCTTCAAGGGTGAAACCCAGGTTAACGATCAGCTGTCCGGCTACGGCCAGTGGGAATACCAGATTCAGGGCAACCAGGAAGAAGGCGACAACAAGTCCTGGACGCGTGTGGCGTTTGCAGGTCTGAAGTTTGCTGAAGCTGGCTCCTTTGATTACGGTCGTAACTACGGCGTAATCTACGACGTAACTTCCTGGACTGACGTTCTGCCAGAATTTGGCGGCGATACCTACGG
>NZ_QPFW01000146.1:0-11753 GCF_008122455.1 Enterobacter sp. C6 | reverse complement strand
GCAGGCCACGCCCTCTCGGCGCATCCCTGCGCCTCGCCCCGGCCTTACGGAAACGCTTCGGCGATTTACAGCCGGACCAGGGCGTCGCTGTAAGTTATTAATTTTGCTGAAGCAACGTTCATCGCTTCAGGGAAAAAATTACTGGGGAACCCTCAGCCCTGTGGGAGAGGATTAGGGTGAAGGCATCAGCCCGCAGAGGCCCCTAAAGCCCCCGCACCATCAGCGCCTCATCCAGCTCCCGATACGCCTCTACCAGCTTATCCAGCGTCGCCCTGTTGAGCCCGCTCGGGTTCGGAAGCACCCATACCTGCGTCACGCCAATCATGATGCTCTGCTTACCCCACTTAGCCCCGCGCTGGCTAAACGCCTGCTCGTAGGCCTGCTTGCCGAGGATCGCCAGCGCGGCCGGCTGATAATCCTCTATCTTCTTGATCAGCTCCCGCCCGCCGCTGCGCAGCTCATGCAGGTTGACCTCACTCGCCTGCACCGTAGGCCGCTCGACCAGCATGGTGATCCCGCAGCGCGTGTCCAGCAGATGCTGCTCCTCTTCAGGCTTGAGCAACCTGTCGGTAAACCCGGCCTGGTAGATCACCTTCCAGAAGCGATTCCCCGGATGGGCGAAATGAAAACCGGTGTGCGCCGAGGACTTGCCCGGGTTGATTCCGCAGAACACCGCCCGCAGGCCCGGGGCCAGAATATCGTTGATCATCTTTACTCCCGCTCGATACATCGTCAGGGAAGTATAAAGGATTGATTATGCGTTGTTTATAAAAACAGCAGGCAGGTGTGAATGGCTGGATTGCTGCGGGGAGTTACTTTATAATTCACCGCCACGGCCCCTTAGCTCAGTGGTTAGAGCAGGCGACTCATAATCGCTTGGTCGCTGGTTCAAGTCCAGCAGGGGCCACCAAATTTTAGTTTTAGAATCATATGATTAAGCCACTCACCCACTGAGTGGTTTTTTTATTTCTGCACCCATTGTCCCCTTTTTGTCCCCTTACATTCTCCCTTACCAGGGAATGGCTCACGGCTCAGATACACAAAAAGTGATTTACATGGTCTTCATCAAGTGCAAAGAATGTAAAAAAAAGTCTCAACATCATTTAGAAACCTGCTTACACTGTCTAAAAAACAAGCAGAGTGTTGATGCTAGAGCTTCAGAAGAAAGGCTATAATCCTTACTTTTAGCCATTCAAGAAATTTGACCCCCTGAAGGAACGACTGTGGACGTACTTGAAAAAGGTAAACTACTTTTATTCGTACTTTTTATTATGCCAGGCTTCATCAGCATGAGAGTTTATCGGCTCTTCCATCCAGCCGCAGATAACGACACATCCAAAATGCTTATTGATGTAGTTTCATACAGTTGCATTAACTATTCCTTTTTGCTGATACCCATTTATTTCATTGAAACAAATAAGATTATCGATTCGCATCCATTTTGGTATTATATTTTTTATCTCTCAGTCCTAGTGATTATTCCTGTTCTTTTACCCATACTCCTGCTGAAGATTCGACAGAACAATCGAATCAGGCAGATACTCCCTCATCCCATGGGGCGTGCCTGGGACTATTTTTTCTCAACGAACCAATGTTGCTGGGTTTTAGTAACACTTAAAAATGGGAAAAAATATGGCGGTTTATATAGCTACAACTCTTTTGCATCAAGCAGGCCTGAACCAGAGCAACTCTACTTAGAAAAACATTGGGCTTTGGATAGCGATGGCGACTTCGATCATGAACTGACCGATACATTAGGCATTATAATATTGACTAATGAAATCGAAAGTGTTGAGTTTATTAAGTTGCAAGTACCTACAACCAGTAATAAAGAGACGAAAAATGTCTGAAGAAAAACCAGTCAACAAACCAGGGTTTGCCAATGACGGCTGGCAACCAGTGAACAAGGGTCACCAACCAACTAGTAGACCAAACCAGCAAAATAACGGGTATCAACCACCAAGCCAAACTCAACAGACACAACAGGTTTCTCCACCACCTAAAAAGCGTTGATTCAACTGCTAGTCATTAGTTAGTCAAATAATTTCAGTCAGCAATGAACCCGGTAATACTACACAGCCCGCAGACCAACTGGTTGAGCGGGCTTTTCAAGTTACCCTTTACTTGTGCGCAGTTAGATCTTCACTACACTCGGCTCATCGGGTCATTGACCCGACCGCAAGGGATTTTTAAATAAATATTTATCTATCGACTAAATTTCCCCTTGTCCCAGCCCTCGCCACGGGCCGTTAAGTCGATTGACGGCGCGGCCGCTATTCCTTCAGCATCATAAAAAAATGCGGACGTTGTAAAGCTGTACACGGTGCCATAAACAGTAAATGAGATATTGTTGCCTATGCCGTCAACTTTCGCGCGGGCGGTGTTCGCTGTAAGCGTGGGCGCGATATGTTGTTTTTCGAGAGCCACCAGCGGATCGCCGTCAATCTTGCTCGCTAAAAAATAACGATACACTTCCCCCGTGGTCATGTTCGAGCCGTCATACTCAGTAATGTATAACCAGGTCCGGGGCGTGAGTTGGCGAACTTCATAAAGCCGATCACTAACAGTTAGACGCTGTATATGCTGGAAATAACAGTACCCCGCAATCACGATAGCCATAGCGAATGTAGCCACCCAATGCAACGCCTTAAACGCCTTAATAGTGGTGCTGCTTAACATAGTCTATGCCTTGCTTTATCCAAAATTGGTCCATCGGATCATCACCAAACGGCGGGGCCCCCGTGAAATTCCCCCACTCTGGTCTTGATGTGCCGGCTTTCCACTGCGCCGCGCCGGCGGCAATAAGCAAAATCTTTGCAGGTATGCACGCTGCATAACCCACTGCGCCGTAATGAAAATTCCCGAAGTCAGCGTAAGCCCGTTTTTGTTGTTTGTAATCCCACACCCCGCCGTTTCTTACTCGCTCATAAAACCACGTATACGTAAGCGGGGTAGCCATATCCTGGACTCCGTGACGCGCCCGCGCGAGCCTAATGTGTTCGCGCAAAATTTCAAGCCCGCGGGGTGGGTAAATCGGTATACATGCCATCGTTATTCCCTTTTGCCTGGCAAAACCAGCAACATAAGAGCAACGGCGCTGCACGGTACTGTTTGAGATCAATCAATCATTTTTATTATTAATATCAATACTTAACGCGTTTTAATCACTCATACCGATAACACAATTTGTATCACCTGCGATCCGGTTTTAGCCGTTTAATGAGGGTTTACCCTCATAAAATGGAGTTTTAAAATGGCTATTCCAGCTTACATGTGGCTTAAAGACGATGGCGGCAACCTGATCAGGGGGTCTGTAGATGTTCAGGATCGTGAAAGTAGCGTAGAAATTCTCTCTTTTAGTCACGGCTTGCTTGTTCCAACCGATAGCAACACGGGCAAAATCACGGGTACACGCTTACATGCGCCGCTTATGATCGAGAAAGAATTTGATAGCTCCAGCCCGTATCTCTATAAAGCGGTAGCAACCGGCCAGACGCTTAAAAGCGTTGAAATTAAGTGGTACAGAATCAACGACGCGGGGCAAGAGGTCGAGTATTTCAACATGCTGCTTGAGAATGTGCGGGTAGTCAGCATTAACCCAGTTATGCATAACTGCAAAGAGCCAGGTTTACAGATGCATAATCATAATGAGGGCGTACAGCTGCGCTATGAGCGGATCACCTGGAAGTATTGCGATGGGAACGTCCAATATTCAGACGCGTGGAACGAGCGTGTAACAGCGTAAAAAAAAGGGGGCGGTTAATCCGCCCTATATTGTTTTTAGTGCCAATTCTTTCGCACCCTGGGTCTGCCAGCACGTAGCCTCCCTCGATGGCAATACCCCGCTCGATCACCCGGTGCCGGCTCTCCGCACTTCTTTTACGTTTGGGGTATTTTAATCATGCTTTATGCTGTTAAGCATTCTCTGGCAGTTATTGCGGCGTACCGCTGCCGCTGCGCGCGTTTTGTCGGTCTGGTCTGGCAAATACATCACCTCAAGCCAGCGCGTTGCTGCGCGCCTCCATAGCTCCAAATTTTCGAGTTTCTCGGCTACGCTCACTTTGCACCTGACCACCTGAATGAAGCGACATTGCTCAACCCACTAACACTTTTTTAAGGCGTTATTTTTATAAGACAAGCTATGGAATGGGATACATTATTAGTATTGACCTGTGTACTTCTTTGCGGATTGTGGATGATTTTTCATTCAGCAAAAGCTCTTAGAAGTGGGGTCTTCGTCGGCTGGTATAAAGGCACATATGAAAATTACTACATCTACCGATCCGAAACACCTATCTACTTCTACTGGTATAACACTGTGTTTTCGCTGTTCGGCTCCTTTATGATTGGTTTAGCCCTCTACCTCTTGAATGGCGATTATCATTTTTTATAGGCATCATTGGCAGCAAAATGGCAGCAGACCTATTCACTATGCTTTCATATTTGAAATTATTCGATGCAACAACCCATTTAAAATCTAACTTATTATTTTATAAGACTTTAAATTGGGACTCATAATCGCCAGGTTGCTGGTTCAAGTCCAGCAGGGGCCACCAAATTTTAGCTGTAGAATCATATGATTAAGCCACTCGATTGAGTGGCTTTTTTGAGCCGGTGACGCAGCCGCTAACCCTGGTTCAGCGAAGCCGTGCGGACACGTTCAGAGGCACCGGGGGTCGCAATCAGGCGCTCCACGGACTCCATCGTCACGAACGTACAGCTGCAGTCCACATTGGTGCACTGGTGATAGCGCTCTTTGGTATTTTCACTTAGATAGCGACTGGTACGCGCATGCGCTGAATGCTTGCACTTAGGACAATGAAACATGTACCCCTCCACTTTATTCACATTTTGTGAATTAATAATACCCAAAATAAAACCAATAGCAACTGTATTACTCACTATTAACAGTAAATTTTTCGTCAGTGGCATTCAGTTCAAGCTTAAGCTGCGTGGTAAATCCGCTATCGTTGAGGGTATGCACCACCTCGCCGATGATCCACGCCATCTCGTCAATGACGCGTTTAAAACCGTTTACTAATACCGGCGTTTCGGGGTACAGATCGGCTCGCCCCAGCGCCAGCTGGATAGAAAAATTCACGGTACCCCGCTGCAGCGCGCGCCACTTCGCCTCTGCGGCCCTGAGAGCCTGCTCTTCAGAGGCATACACCGTGGTGAGCTCAAATACGTTTTCCGCCGATCCTACCAGCCTCTCTTGCGGCTTCTGCTCATTGCCTTCAGCTCCCGCTACCGGTGCGGCGGCATCCGGGTGCTGCAGTGCTTCTGTCGGCTGCCCCCCTGACTGACGCAAAATACTCAATTGAGGATTTTGCTGTTTTGGGTCGCGCGTTTGCAGCCATTTGGCCGTCACGCCGGAATAGTTTTCACGGTCTGCGACGGAAAAAAGGTGCTTATCGCCGTCCCCACGCTCAATCATCATTAAGGGAATCGGCGTGCCGCTGGCCGTCACGGCGTGCCCCGCTTTCATAAAAATAACCTTGCCGGCTTTGATTGAAACAAAGGCACCATTACGTTCGGCCAGTCGGGTGAGAAATGCAGCGTCGGTCTCCTGAGACTGATCGATATGAGAAATGGCGATGGATGCAAGTCCCGCCGCAACGCTGGCAGTTAACTGGTTACGCTGAGCGATAGTATTGACTATCGCGCCGATCGTTGTGTCATGCCACGACTGTTCGCGCCGCACGTTTAGCTTTCCACGAAAATCAGCGCTGCATCCCCGAATGGTCAGCGTGTCCGGCGCGCCCCGAAATTCAATTGTATCGATCGTAAAGTTCCCTTTCGGCTGGAGCGGGGTTCCCTCCCATCCCAGCCATAAGGAGAGCCTTGCCCCCCGGGCCGGCAAGTCTAACAGCCCGTCGGAATCATCCAGTTGAATATCCAGCTGATCGGCTTCCAGTCCACGTTTGTCGATCATGCTCAGACTGATAAGACGATGGCTGAAATTTTGTGTGATATCGCGATCGTCAAGCTTAAGCATAAAATCAGGGGCGATTTTCCCACCCGCCCGGATATTCATTTCGGTGATCATCCCACCAGCCCTCCAATGCTATTACGTGCGCTCGTCACCAGCTCTTCGGCCTGGGTTCTCAGATCGCCAAACATCGTCATCAGCGATTCGTCCACGCGTTTCAGTTCCAGCGTAAAATTAATTTTTCGGGCGGTACCGTCACTGTAAAAATCCGAATGCGTGTGCGTGACTTTTTCAATGATAAACATGCCGTGAATGATGCCGGTTCCGTCTATCAACGGCCATGCCCGCCCCTCATTCGCCATCAGCTCAACCGCCTTGAGGGAAAGCCGCCCTCCCGTGAGCTCAGGGTAAAGCAGTCCGGAGAGGGTAAAAGATGTCTCGCCTTCGCCAAGGTACTGCCAGGCTTTAGGTTTCCCGATCCGATTGTTGGACGCCCAGCGATAATCCTTTGTAAACTGCATTGTCTGATAGGGTAAGGTTCGTCGTTCAAAGACAAACAGACCCAGCACCATTAACATTTTCTCTCTCCTCAACCTTACATAAAGCTGGCTTGCTGCCGTCTCGCTTTATCCTGTTCAATGCTATCTATTGTCTCCCGGATTTGACGCGTCAGATCCGTTCCTGAGGCCGTGCCCCCCTGCAGCGTGATGTGATATTCGCTTTTACTCTGATCGACGTAAGAGCGTCCTCCCGGCACGAGGGTTGGCTGATACCCCAGGCCGACGCCAGAGATCCCCGCCACCGGAATGGACGAACTGCCCGCAGAAGAGGATGTCGCGCCTGCTTTTTCCGCCGCGGCATCGAGATTACCCGACTCGTTTTTGATAAGACCGAGTTTCTCCAGCAGCCAGCTGGCCTTGCCGCTCAGGCTGTTAAAGAGATTAAGCGGTGCCATTAACGCATCACCCAGCGCCTGTCCAAAAATCACGCCAGCGTTTTTACAGCCATCCAGCGTTTCCTGCGTCGCCTTGATCGGCGTGATTAAGTCGGTGAACCATTGCCAGATACCGCCCAGCTTCTCCGAGATAGCGTCAAAAACCGTCATCACCGGTGAGAACAGCGCACCCAGCGGTGCGAAAGCCGTTGAAAGCCCTTCCATCACTCCGCCAAAGAAGGCGCTGATGGGCTCCCAGTATTTGAAAATCAGTAAGGCGCCGGCAGCAATCGCCGCGCCAAGGGCAATCACCGGCCAGCTAAGTGCGCCCAGCACCGTCATGATGGCGCCGCCCACCACGCTGAATACCGTTCCTAACATCCCGGCCGTGGTGATAACCATATTGACGCCCGTCAGAACCGGGCCGAGAACCGTGCCTACGCCACCCAGTACGCCAGCAAACGCCTGCGCGCCGACAACAACGCTGGCGAGGGTCTGCGTTAGCTCAGGGTTGGCATTCACCCAAAGGGAGGCCGTGCCAAGCCAGCCGGTTGCGGTTGTTATCAGGTTACGCAGAGCGCCATCCGCTTTATCAAATACATCAATCTTCAACCCGTTCCACGCGGCCTGGAATCGGTTGATATCGCCGTCAAGATTATCGGTCTGCACGGAAGCCACGAGCGCGGTACTCCCCTTCGCCCCCCGCAACTGCTGGCGTTTTTCATCAAGCGATCCATCACCCGCGGCGGAAGCCAGCGCCCCCGAGGCTTTTATGGCATCCGGAGTCTGAACATGGCGCAACATCGCGCTGAGCGCGTCCCCGGCGGCGGCGCCTTTCATCCCTTTTTCCGCCAGAACGCCCAGCAGCGCGGTGGTCTCTTCAAGCCCCATACCGGCGGCATCCGCAGCGGGCGCTGCAGAGGTGACGGCCGCCACCATCTCAGCGAGGCTGGTATTCGAAGAGGTAAAACCGCGGGTAAGCACATCTGCGATGCGTCCCGCATCCGCATCGGCCAGGCTATACGCGGCCTGCGTGCTGGCGATCATATCGGCCGCTTTAGCCGCGTCGACATTCCCCGCCAGGCTGAGGTTGACCGTTGGCGCGGTGGCCGCAAGCAGCCCATCGGCGTCATAGCCTGAACGAGTCAGTTCGGTTTGTGCCCGAAGGACCGTATCTGCAGGTACTCCGGTCCTGGCACTGACCTCCCGCGCCTGCTGGCGAATCGCCTCAAGCCGGGAATCCCCCTTCGCCAGACCAAGGTTTGCCTGAATGCCCGACATCTGCTTTTCAAAGCTGATGCCAGGCGCCATAAACCGGGACGTCTGGTCAAAGCCCGCTTTGGCCATGCCCACACCCGCATTCGCAAGCTGGCGCACCCGCGCGGTAACGCGTTTGCCTGACTCGTAGCGATTCTGAACGGTACTCAGCCGCTCCTGCTGCTGGTTGACGCGGGCCAGCGCATCCCGCTGTCGGTTAAGCTGCTGCGTTTTTTCGCTGATGTGAGTTCGTAAACGACGCTCATCAGACGAGAGCGTACGCGTGTTGACTCCCGCCTGGGCGAGTTCAGTGCGCTGGCGCTGTACCGAATAGCGTAAGCTGTTGTACTCAAGCTTAAGGTCGGCCGCCGATTTTCGGGCTGCGGACAGCGCATTAGCCTGTGCCTGGGTAGGGTTTTGCGTGTTTTTAAGCTGCACCGCCAGCGCCGCTGCCTGCTGTTTCGCCTGAGCAAGCGACTGCTCCGTCACGGAGAGCTGGGCGTTTGCTTTCCTGAAGCCGTTAATACGCCCCGCCTGCTCATCAAGCGCCCCCAACGCCGTCTGCGAATCGTGGATATCGCTTGCGAGAGTGACGCTGGCGTTCTGGAGAGCGTTAAGCGGTCGGGTTGCCCGGTCGACTGCCTTAAGCAGCTCCTGAAGACTGACATTATTACTCATGGTGGTTTCCGCTTCGCTGCAGCGCTTTTTCGCGCCATAAGAGGAGTTCGGTCACGCTAAGGGAGTACAGTTCTGACGGCGGCCAGTGAAAGATCACCGCGATATCCGCCATCAGATCGTCGACCGACAGATTTTCGGGAAATTTCAGCGAGCCGAAGCCGGTGACAAAAAACCGATCACCTTACCTGCAAAAGAGAGCAGATCGCAGGCATCCAGGCGCGCAACCTCATGCTCGGTCAGGGCCGGAGAGGTCATTCGCGGCAGCACCTTAATCAGCGCATCGACGTCAGATTGCGCCAGCGACGCCAGCGATACCCCGCGCAGGGTTCCCGCATTGGGTTTAGAAACCGTCACCTGTTCAATTTTCTGCTCACCGCGCTGAACGGGGCTATCAAGCGTGACGATATGTGGGTTTTCACTTTCGTGCATGGCGGTCTCGTTGATATTTTCCATTTCGTTACTCTTCAGAAAGTTAACTCACCGGCCGGTAATCCCGGCCGGTTAAAGGGTTACAGGCCGATGGCCTTACGGTGTTCTGCCAGACGATCGACGCCGTCGACTTTCAGCACCATGTTGATGATGTCGATCTCGATGATCTCTTTGCCATCAATGGTCAGCTGGTAGTACGTGCACTCGGTGGACATCTTGGTGGTGCCGCTCTCGCCCTGCTTGTTTTCACCGCCATCGAACTCTTTATGACGGCCGCGCATGACGATTTCGACGGCAGAGATTTCGCCGGTATCATCGCGCTGATAAGAGCCGGTAAAGCGCAGCGGCACGCTGTCCGCGCCCGGAGAGGCATACTGCGCCCACAGCGCGGCGTCCGGCAGACCGCCAACGGTCCACTCCAGCGCCAGGGCATCATCGTCCAGACCGAGGTCGACAGAGACCGAGCCCGGCATACCGCCGCCGCGATACTTCTCCAGCTTGCGGGTAAGCTTAGGTAAGGTGACAGACTCAACAACGCCCATATAGCTCAGGCCATCGTTGAACATATTCAGGTATTTAAGTTTGCGTGGTAACGCCATGCTGCAGCTCCTTAGCTATTAACCGAATCTGACAGGTCTGCCAGATAGGTATCGGTGATGCGCTGGCGCAGGGTCAGATTTTCCAGCGGCGGGACAGGGGTGTAGTCGTAATCGATATACAGTTTCCCCGCTTTCAGGGTTGATGCATCGTTAGACTCAGGGTCATACCAGCAGGAGCCGTCGACGATATAGCCGTTGGTTTTCAGCTCGCGGAACTTGGCATTAATACCGGAAACGATGTCGCGGATAAGCGTTGGCGTGATGGGTTTATCCATCGCCCACGCGTGCGCTTCCGCCATGGTATCGGCCAGCACCTGCGCGGTACGGGTGTAGTTTTCAAAGACGAATAACGGGTCGTCAGAGCAGGTACGGTTACCCCAGAATTTGAAGCCGTCGTTGCGAATCAGCGTGGTGACGCCCGCCTGGTTAAGCAGGTTCGCATCGGTAGCCTGTTCCTGCAGATCCCAGGAGACAGAGGCGCTTACGCCCGTAACGCCGTTGACGCCAACGTTTGACAGGGTTTTATGCCAACCGATGGTCTGGTCGATTTTGGCGCGCAGGCCAAGCGCGCGGGCGGTCGCCCAGGCCGTCGTCGTTGCGTTCGTGGTGGTATCCCATGCCAGAAAATCAGGATGAATAACCATCAGCTCGCGCTGGCTGAAGTTTTTGCGGTAGTTGATCGCCTCAGGAATGGTTTTACATCCCCATGCGCTGACATAGCCGAATGCGCGCAGGCTCTGGCACATCGCGGCCAGTGCGGTCGCCACTTCCTGAGAATCGAGCCCCGGGACGCCGAGAATACGTGGCTTAACGCCGGTCACTGTTTTCGCGGTCAGAAGCGCCTTCAGGCCGGTATATTTACCGTTTTCATCGGTGGTACCGATGATGTTGGAAACGGTCTGTTTGCGCGCCTCTTCCGGGGTTTCTGCGGTGCCTTCAGCCACGCGAACAACAACGACAACCGGTTTACACTGGTCAGCGATCGCCTGCAGAGAAGCGGACAGCGTCCCCGCCTTGCCTGCTTTCGCAATCGCATTTTGCACGTTGGTAATGAGCACGGGCTCGTTTAAAGGAAATGTCTTGTCGTCAGCATCGCTGGCCGTACAAACCATACCGATGATTGCCGTCGAGACGGTGGAAATGGTGCGGGTGCCATCGTTGATTTCGATAACTTCCACGCCGTGGTGAAAATCACTCATCCGTTTAACTCCTTGGTTGGTTGGTGAGTGATATTGTCGCGGTTGGAGTTGTTATGGGCTAACTGTCACCGTCCAGCGGTGACTGGCACAACGATTGTCCGATTACCGTGGCGGGGAATTTTTTATAAAGCGTTGAAACACCCACATCAAAAATTAACGCAACGCGCTGCCGGGATTCTCCGGCAACAATCAGTCTTCCAGCCTGAGCCCATTCCTCCTGCGTCAATTTAGGGCGTCTGCCACCAATTCGCCCCTGTTCCCGCGCTGCGGCCAGCCCGGCGCACGTCCTCTCGACAATGAGCTCACGCTCCATTTCAGCAAGCGCCCCCATGATATGGAAGAAGAAACGCCCCATTGGCGTTGAGGTATCAATGCTGTCAGTCAAACTGCGGAAATTAATGTTTCGCTGGCGTAGTTCCTCGGTCATTGAAACAAGGTGGCGCATACTGCGCCCGAGCCGATCGAGTTTCCATACAACGAGAGTATCGCCCGCATTCAGTTGTCTGAGGGCACGATTGAGTCCCGGTCTGTTTGTCGATTTACCGCTGATTTTATCTTCAAAAATGAGCTCACATCCTGAACGCTGCAGCGCGTCACGCTGTAAGGCGGTGTTTTGTTCATTTGTTGACACGCGTATGTATCCAATAAGCATGGTATTTCCCTTCGTCAAAATCGGAAATCATGCCATTTAATGGATAAACACGCATTTTCGAAAACCTTGGTTT
>NZ_QPFW01000145.1:0-11728 GCF_008122455.1 Enterobacter sp. C6 | reverse complement strand
TTTTGGCCCGGTTGCGACGCTGATGCCGTATCGCAACGCCCGCCACGCGATGCAGCTTGCCCGCGCGGGCGGCGGCAGCCTGGCGGGCACGCTGGTCACCGCTGACCAGGACACTGCCCGCCAGTTTATTCTCGGCGCGGCGCGCGCCCACGGGCGTATTCAGATCCTCAACGAGGAAGCCTCGAAAGAGTCCACCGGCCACGGCTCCCCGCTGCCTCAGCTGGTGCACGGCGGCCCGGGCCGCGCGGGCGGTGGCGAAGAGCTGGGCGGTCTGCGCGCGGTGAAGCACTACCTGCAGCGCACCGCGATTCAGGGCAGTCCGACCATGCTGGCCGCCATCGGCAAACAGTGGGTGCGTGGCGCAACGGTGCAGGAAGATCGCGTGCATCCGTTCCGCAAATACTTTGAGGAACTGCAGCCGGGCGACAGCCTGCTGACGCCGCGTCGCACCCTGACGGAAGCGGACATCGTGAACTTTGCCTGCCTGAGCGGCGACCACTTCTACGCCCATATGGACAAGATCGGCGCGGCAGAGTCGATCTTTGGCGAGCGCGTGGTGCACGGCTACTTCCTGATTTCCGCCGCGGCGGGACTGTTCGTTGATGCGGGCGTCGGGCCGGTGATTGCCAACTACGGCATGGAAAACCTGCGCTTTATCGAGCCGGTTAAACCGGGCGATACCATTCAGGTGCGTCTGACCTGCAAACGTAAAACGCTGAAGAAACAGCGTACCGCGGAGGAAAAACCGACGGGCGTGGTGGAGTGGGCGGTTGAGATCTTCAACCAGCACCAGCAGGCCGTGGCGCTCTACTCCATTCTGACACTGGTGGCGCGCCAGCAGGGTGATTTCAGCTAAGTTCCCTGCTCCTCATCCTCTCCACAATGGCTGAGCGCTCTCAAGTAATGTGCAAGCAGAAGCAATAACGCTGCTTTTAGAATGGCTGAGGGCCTTCAGCGATGCCCTGGTCCGGCTGTAAATCGCTGAGGCGTTTGCCTTCCGGCCGGGGCGAGGCGCAGGGATGCGCCGAGAGGGCGGGCTTTACAGGGATGTTACCTCCGCCCGTACCCGATAAGCCGGAAGGAATAAGCCGAAGGTACCGCGCAGCGGCGATTTACCGCCGGGAGCCCGGGTCGCCAGGGTGGTGGCGACTGAGCCACCCTGGCACGTTCACAGGCCATGTCGTTACAGAGTAGCAAGGAACATAAAGTGAACGGAATGACCACCAGTGCCGTATGTTCCCCCTCACCCCAGCCCTCTCCCTCAAGGGAGAGGGGGCCGTCTGTGCTGACATCATTTGTGGGGTTCCCTCAGCCTCAATGGGGAGGGGAAATGGCCCGGCATGTGATTTACCCCCGCTCTTTTTTTAACCTGGCAAGGCTGACAAATAATCTGGCAGATGCAGACAAACGCTTTTCTCAGGCGCCTGTCAGGATAAGGCTGTCACAACACAATAAACACAACAAGATGAGGTCTACGATGGGAAGCAATTCTTCTTTTTCTGCCCGTAGAACGGCGCTGGCTATGGCCGTTGCGCTGTGTTGCGCCTGGCAATCCCCTGTTTTCGCCCACGGCAGTGAGGCGCATATGGTCCCGATGGACAAAACGCTGCAGGACTTTGGCGCCGACGTTCAGTGGGATGATTACGCACAGATGTTCACCATTGCAAAAGACGGCGCCTTTGTGAAGGTCAAACCGGGCGCTAAAACCGCCATCGTCAACGGTAAAACCCTCAAGCTCGAGGTGCCGGTGGTAATGAAAGGCAAGAAAGCCTTTATTTCCGATACCTTTATCAACGATGTTTTCCAGTCAGGCCTCGATCAGACCTTCCAGGTTGAGAAACGCCCTCACCCGTTAAACGCGCTGACGGCGGACGAAATTAAGCAAGCCGTTGAGATTGTGAAAGCCTCGGCGGATTTTAAACCGAATACCCGCTTTACCCAGATTGCCCTTGCTGAGCCAGAGAAAGCCAAAGTGTGGGACTTTGTGCTTAACGGCACGGCGGTGGATGCCCCGCGTCAGGCGAAGATCGTGATGCTCGACGGAAAGCACGTTATCGAAAGCGTGGTGGATTTGAAGGATAAAAAAATCCTGCGCTGGGAGCCGGTGAAAGACGCGCACGGCATGGTGCTGCTGGATGATTTCACCGCGGTTCAGCAAATCATCAACGACAGCACGGAGTTTGCCGAGGTGCTTAAAAAACACGGCATCACCGACCCGAAAAAAGTGATTACCACGCCGCTGACCGTCGGCTATTTCGACGGTAAAGACGGCCTTAAGCAGGAAGATCGCCTGCTGAAGGTGGTGAGCTATCTGGACGTTGGCGACGGCAACTACTGGGCGCACCCGATTGAAAACCTGGTGGCCGTGGTCGATCTTGAGCAGAAGAAAATCCAGAAGATTGAGGAAGGCGCCGTTGTTCCGGTTCCGATGACGCCGCGCCCCTACGATGGCCGCGACCGTATAGAGACGCCTAAAAAACCGCTCGACATCATTGAACCGGAAGGCAAGAACTACACCATCACCGGCGATATGGTGCACTGGCAGAACTGGGACTTCCACCTGAGCCTGGACTCCCGCGTCGGCCCGATGATTTCAACCGTCACCTATAACGACAACGGCAAAAAACGCCAGATTATGTATCAGGGGTCGCTCGGCGGCATGATCGTCCCTTACGGCGATCCGGACGTTGGCTGGTACTTTAAAGCCTATCTCGACTCCGGCGACTACGGTATGGGTACCCTGACCTCACCGCTGGTGCGCGGCAAAGACGTGCCGTCCAACGCCGTGATGCTCAATGAAACCATCCCGGATTACACCGGCGCGCCGATGGAAATCCCGCGCGCGATCGCCATTTTCGAACGCTACGCGGGGCCGGAATACAAGCACCAGGAGATGGGCCAGCCGAACGTCAGCACCGAGCGCCGCGAACTGGTGGTGCGCTGGGTGAGTACCGTGGGCAATTACGATTACATCTTCGACTGGGTGTTCCATGAAAATGGCACCATCGGCATTGACGCCGGCGCGACGGGTATCGAAGCGGTGAAAGGCGTACAGGCGAAAACCATGCACGACGCCACAGCCAAAGACGACACAAAATACGGCACGCTGATCGACCATAACATCGTGGGTACTACGCACCAGCACATCTACAACTTCCGTCTCGATATGGACGTGGACGGCATCAACAACAAGCTGGTGGCCATGGATCCGGAAGTGAAGCCGAATACCGCCGGTGGCCCGCGCACCAGCACCATGCAGATCAATCAGTACGATATTGATACCGAGCAGCAGGCGGCGCAGAAGTTCGACCCGGGCACGATTCGCCTGCTGAGCAACACCCGTAAAGAGAACCGCATGGGCAACCCGGTCTCGTACCAGATTATCCCTTACGCGGGCGGTACACACCCGGTGGCGACCGGCGCGAAATTTGCCCCGGACGAGTGGATCTACCATCGCCTGAGCTTTATGGACAAACAGCTGTGGGTGACCCGTTACCACCCGGATGAACTTTACCCGGAAGGAAAATTCCCGAACCGCTCCGTGCACGACACCGGGCTGGGTCAGTACAGCAAAGATAACGAGTCGCTCAACGATCAGGATGACGTGGTCTGGATGACCACCGGCACCACCCACGTGGCCCGCGCGGAGGAGTGGCCGATCATGCCGACGGAATGGGTGCATACCCTGCTTAAACCGTGGAACTTCTTCGACGAGACACCAACGCTCGGAAAGAAAAAAGACGATAAATAACCATCCGCCGGGCAAATGCCCGGTTTTTTTTGCCCTGGCGTTTGAGGATCGCCCTGGCTTGCTTATAGTTACTGATATCTCACCTGCATGATTTATCCCCCGGACGGGAAAGGGCTTTATGGAAAAAAGAAAAAAACCGACACTTGAACGGGCAACCTGGCCGACACGCCATGCCATGGTCATGCACGGGCTGGCGATGAACCTGCCGTGGCTGGCCTTCGTCAATATCAGCTTCGCGCTGATGATCCTGCTGCGACACGTTCTGCTTAACGCCAGCGATCCCCTTTATCCCCACTCGCCGCAGCTGACGAGAATGGTCGATGCCTCCATGCTCGGCATTATCATCCTCTCAGCAGCGCTGATCCTGATGGCCTGGCGGCGTATCGCCGGTATTAGCGTGGTGTTGTTTATCTGTAGCGCCATCTGGTCGGTCTCCTGCTTCTGGTTTATCACCCAGCTGCTGCTGCCTCACGTCTGGCCGCTGTGCGTCATTTTATTACTCGCCGGCTTAACGGCGCTCTATTTTTACCCCGAGGGGCTGCTCGCCTTTGTGCTCCCGCTCTGGATCACCCTGCCGATAGCAAGCTGGATACTGAATGATGGTCTCAACCTTCATTTCGTCGTCATCTGGAGCGTGTTTTCGCTGATCCTGATTTGCGGACGTTTTATCCTGTTGAGCTGGTTTGACGAGGCCTGGCGCCGTAACCAGCAGAATCAGCTGCTGATTTCGCGACTGGATGCGCTGGCACATCAGGATCCTTTAACAAAAACCGCCAATCGCCGGAAAATGGAGGTGGTGCTGGAGAACGCGGTTGAGCAGAAGAAAACCTTCTCGGTGATTATGCTGGATATCGACTATTTCAAGCTCTACAACGACACGTACGGGCACCAGGCAGGCGACGACTGTCTGACCCGCGTGGCGCGGGTGCTGAAGCAGTCGGTGCGCACACCTGACGATGTGGTGTCGCGCTACGGCGGCGAGGAGTTCGTGGTCATCCTCTTCAATTGCCCGGAAAACATCGCGGAAAAGGTGGCCTTACGCATTCAGGACGGCCTGCGCGCGGAAGCCATACCACACAGCGCGTCAACCGTTAGCGACCATGTCACCGTGAGCATGGGGATTGCGAGCATGGTGGAAGGGTTAGCGGGCACCGAGATCATCGCCCGCGCCGATGCGGCGCTGTATCGGGCGAAGGAGGCCGGGCGGGATCGAGTATGCCGGTGAGAACGGCGGCTATTCCGCATGACGCTCGGCGATCCATTTGCGGTATTGACCGGGCGACATCCCCGTCACCCCCGTGAATGCACGCCTGAATGCCGTGTCGTCAGCGTAACCGCAAGCGCCGGCAATCTGCGCTATTACGTACCCCGGTTGCTCCAGGAGACGCATTGCCTTTTCAATGCGCATGCGCGTCAAAAAGTTTTTAGGGCTTTCATTCATCTCCTCCGCCATTTTTCGGTGAAGGGTACGAGTGGTCATATTCAGCGCCCGGGCAAGCTGTTCTACGGTAATCGCCGGATTTTCATACCGGACGATATGTTCCGCTTTCATTATCATCGGATGGACTGAATTTAAAAAACCAGCTGGCGCGTAAACCTGCTGAGACAACGGCTGGCTGTCAGCCACGGCCATATCGGCCGTCAGACGCGCCAGCTTCAGCCCCGCGTGCAGACGGATGATATGCAGCGCCAGGTCAACCCACGAGAGCGGGCCACCGGATGTGATAACCCGTGCATCCTGCACCAGCGCTTTACCCCAGACAGGTTTGCTCAGCGGATAACGCTGGCGGAAAGTATGGTAAAGCCACCAGGTCGTCGTGCATGCCCGGCCATTGAGGATCCCTGCCTCGGCGAGAACCAACCCACCGGCACAGGCTCCCGCAAGCATCGCGCCTTTATCATACTGGCCGCGCAGCCATGCGCCAGCCTCGAGGACGGCCGCTGACGAGACCGGGCGTTTCTGCTCGTCAAGCTTCATCCCGCAGGCAGTCACGAGATCGAAGGTTCCTCCGGTAACAAAGCTCGCTTCGGCCTCGATCGGCCGCCCCTGCGCGTCCGGGACCGGCTTTCCTTCCGCCGTGATGATGACCGCCTCAAAAGGCGAAATGCCCTCGCCGTCCGGCTGCTGGGCAATCACCTCGTTAGCCAGCCAGAACATGTCGCAGAGCCCAGCCACGGCGGATTTCATGCTTCCGGGTAACGCTAAAATGGCAATTCTCATGATTCAGGCCTGAGTAAAATGTCTGATTTCGTATGTTAACAGTCATTTCAGACACTACAAGCCTCTTTGTCCCTCTCGTTACACTGTGCTTCAACGTCTCTCAGGAAATTACGTCACGCTTATGAAACCGACACGCTTGCCCGTTCTTCTTTCTTTGCTTTGCATGGCTGCATCGCAGTCTGTGCAGGCGCGGATTAATAACATCATCCTCGTGCATGGTGCCTTTACCGATGGTTCCGTCTGGCAGGAAGTGATAGGCCGTTTGCAGACCCGGGGCTACCACGTCACGGCAGTGCAAAACCCTCTGACTTCGCTTGAAGAGGACGTCGCCGCCACAGAGCGTGTCATCAACCGTCAGCAAGGGGACGTAGTGCTTGTTGGCCACTCCTGGGCCGGCGCGGTCATCGCTCAGGCAGGCAATAACCCGAAGGTGAAAAAACTGGTTTTTCTCTCCGCCCTTGCCCCCGACAGCGGTGAATCGGTTACCTCTCTTCTTACCCGCCTCAACGCCCCGATGGCCGACATGCGCCCGGATAAAAAAGGGTTAATCTGGCTGGACGATCCTGCTGCCTATCAGCGCACGATGGCCAACGATCTGCCCCTCAAACGCGTAAAACTGCTGACCGCAATGCAGCAGCCTATCGCGGCAAGCGCCTTCAGCGAGAAGGTAGAACATGCAGCATGGCGTGAAAAACCCTCATGGTATCTGATAACCGAAGAGGATCGCGCCCTCTCTCCCGGTATCCAGCAGCAGCTCGCCGGCACCATGAACGCCACCGTCATGCGTATTAAGAGCAGCCATATGTCGATGATTTCCCACCCGGACGCCGTGAGTCAGTTTATCGAACAAGCAACTCAAACCGACGCAAAGGAAACAGAGAAATGAATATCCTGCATATAGATTCAAGCATTAACGGCGAGTTCTCACTTTCACGTCAGCTGACGGCAGAGGTGGTTCGCCAGATCGCGTCAGAGAAGGTGGTCTATCGCGACGTCGTTAAAACCCCCATCGCCCATCTCACCGGCACCGTTGCTGCTGGGTTCCGGCCGCTGCGGATAGCCACCGATGCGACGGCTGAAGATGTCCGCGAACACGCGCTGTCCGGGGAACTTGTGAACGAATTTCTCAATAGCGACCTCATCGTGATAGGTGCGCCTATGTATAACTTCTCCGTCTCAACTCAGCTTAAAGCCTGGTTAGAACGACTCGCCCAGCCGGGAAAAACCTTTAGCTATACCCCGACGGGCCCGGTGGGGCATGCGACCGGCAAGAGGGTTATTGTCGTTTCAACCCGCGGCGGGATATATCACGGTACGCCAATCGAAGACATGGATTTTCAGGAGCGATACCTGCAGAAATTTTTTGGTTTTCTGGGTATCGACAGAGTGGAATTTGTCCGTGCTGAAGGGGCTACGCGCAGTGAAGAAGTCAGGACTAAAGGCGTTGCGCAGGCGTTTGACGCTATTCCATCGGTCATTGCCGCAGCATTGAAATAGCCGCCGGGTTAAAGCCTGCCGGGTAACCGCAGCGTTACCCGGCAATGTTTTTAATACCGCACGCACACCGACTTGGTTTC
This sequence comes from Enterobacter sp. C6, assembly GCF_008122455.1. NCBI lineage: Bacteria > Pseudomonadati > Pseudomonadota > Gammaproteobacteria > Enterobacterales > Enterobacteriaceae > Enterobacter > Enterobacter sp. C6. The sequence goes on along the minus strand of NZ_QPFW01000145.1, from coordinate 4,179 downwards.
ACACCAGCCGTCCAGCCAGTCCGGACCAAAGTCACGCCCGGTACCGGACTGTTTCATGCCGCCGAACGGCAGGTTGGCGTCGATCAGCGTATGGCTGTTTACCCAGACGGTGCCCGCCTGCAGCCGGTCGGTATACTCCAGCGCCTTGCTGATATTTTGCGTCCAGACGCTGGCCGTCAGGCCATAGTCGCTGTCGTTTGCCAGCTGAAGCGCCTCTTCACCGTCGGCGACGCGCACCACGTTGACCACCGGGCCAAACACCTCTTCGCGGGTCAGGCGCAGCGAGGCATCCGGGTTCACCACCAGCGTAGGCGCAACGTAATAGCCTTTGCCTTCCGGCCCCCGGTTACCGACGATCAGCTCCGCATTGCGCGACTTCGCCTCATCAAGGAAGGTCTGCACCTTGTCACAGTGGGCGCGCGACACCAGCGGGTTGATAAACGCCTCCGGCGACATGCCCGGCCCGACGCTCAGGGATTTCACCGCCTGCTCAAACCCGCTGACCAGCGTGTCAAACAGCGGCGCTTCAATATAGATGCGCGAGCTCGCCGCGCACACCTGCCCCTGGTTCAGGAAGCTGCCGGTCATCAGGCCTTCGATCACCCACGCCGGGTCGGCGTCTTTCAGTACAATAGCCGGGTTTTTCCCGCCCAGCTCCAGGGTCACGCCGGTTAGCGTGTCCGCCGCCGCACGGGCAATTTGCTTACCCGTCGCCGTTGAGCCGGTGAAGCTCACCTTTGCAATATGCGGATGCGAGGTCAGCGCTGCGCCACACACCGCGCCGCTCCCGGTCACCACGTTGAACACCCCGTCCGGGATGCCCGCTTCGCTGGCCAGTTCCGCTACGCGCAGCATGGTCAGCGGCGTGGTTTCTGACGGCTTGATGACAATAGAGCAGCCCGCGGCCAGCGCAGGCATCACTTTCCACATCCCGATCATCAGCGGGAAGTTCCAGGGCACAATTCCGGCCACCACGCCAACCGGCTCTTTACGCGTCCACGCCTGATAGCGGGCGCCCTGCGGCAGCGGGATGGAAAGGTCGAGGGTCTTACCCGTAATTTTGGTGGTCAGCCCGGCGGTATAGCGCATCCAGTTCAGGGTGCAGCTGACTTCAAACATGCGGGAAATGTTAATAGATTTCCCCTGCTCCAGCGTTTCAAGCTGGGCCAGCTCTTCGCTGTGCTGTTCCACCAGATCGGCGAAATGGAGCAGGATCCGCTCGCGCTCCGCAGGGAGTTTTCCGGCCCAGCTGCGGGCGACAAACGCGCGCCAGCCGGACATGACGGCACGGTCAACGTCGTCGACGCTGGCATCGGCAGTCGAGGCAATGACTTCGCCCGTGGCCGGGTTGTAGACGTTCAGCCGCTTTTCACTGTCCGACGCGGCCTGACGCCCTTCAATCCACAGGCCATGCTGTCGGTCTAAAAATTGTTGTACGGCAGGCTGAATGGCCACCTGTGATTCAGACATAGGATACTCCTTCGTTATTCTTCGCAGGGTGTCCATCCAGTCTAAGTGGGGTTTTGCATTCTCGCTTTTGTCTCTGTGACATTCGCTTTGCCACCTGTGACAGGCTCCGCAAATCGCGATAATTGCCGCTTATATCGCTGTTACCGGTGAGTGTTCTTTCCTATAGTCAGCCTCATAGCTCTGACAAAATGCAACACAAATGTAACAATGCGAAAACGTTGACGGTGCAGTGAGAGAAACGATGGCGTGTGCAAGCGAGCAGGAACAGTATCAGCAGTGGCTGGCGCAAATTAACCAGGTTTGCGGGCGTTTTAACGCGCAGCCCACCGAGGGAAAATTCTACGGCGAGCTGGAGACCAGCTATGCGCGCAGCCTGAAGCTCAGTACCGTGACCGCAGGCGGCGTTAATCTGTTCCGCTCCCGTCAGGAGATCACGCAGAGTAACGATGCCTGGTTCTATACCGTGTTCCAGCTAGAAGGCAGCGCGGAAATTGAACAGGATGACCGTCGCGCGCTACTCAGGACCGGTGATATCACGCTGATTGACGCGTCGCGTCCCTGCTCGATCAACTGGCGGGAAAAGTCCCGCCAGATTTCGCTGCTGGTTCCCCGTCAGATAATTGAGCAGCAGTGTCGTTTCCAGGAGATAAGCTGCGCGACCGCCCTTTCGCGCACCTTGCCCACGGTACAACTGAGCCATCGCCTGCTGATGGAGAGCATGAGCAATCCCGACCTGAGTGACCGCGAAAGTGAAGCGGCGCTCGAGGCGATGATCTGTCTGCTTCGTCCCGCTTTCCAGCAGCGTGAAATCATTCAGCCGCGCAAGGAGCGCCAGTTCCAGCATGTGGTGGCGCTGATTGACGACCATATTCAGTCTGAATCGCTGCGCCCGGAATGGATTGCCGCCGAGAGCGGTATGTCCGTGCGCAGCCTCTACCGCATGTTTGCCGAGAAAGGGCTGGTGGTGGCGCAGTACATCAAAAACCGTCGTCTGGATCTCTGCGCGCAGGTACTGCGCGCTGCCGGTGATGATGAAAAGCTGGCGGGCATTGGCTACAGCTGGGGGTTCACCGACCATAGCCATTTTTCAACGGCGTTTAAGCAGCGTTTTGGCGTCTCGCCGGGTGAATACCGCAGGCGCTACCGCTAGCTACTTTTTGAGCCATTTTCCGTTAATGCCCTTCACGTATTCGCCCGGCTGCGCGCGGGCAACCAGTTTCTGCCCTGCCATTTTGGCCACTTCATCGACCGGCAAATTATTGCTGTCAGCCAGCTTCTGGTAGTTTTCCGTGCGCGCCGCGTTGATGCGATTAACCAGCGCCAGCGTTTCCGCGTCCTGTTGAACCGGGGCAAGATAACCGCTGAGGGTTTCCCCCACGCGCCCCTGGGCCCGGGCATCGTTTAAGGTCAGCGCAGCTGCCTGCACGTTCATCCCCAGCGCCAGCAAAATCAGAGCTACTCGTTTCATGGTGTCCTCAGAACAGATCGCTGCGCGACTTCAGCAGGGTTTCAACGTCTTTATCGACCTTGATGTGGATCTCATGTTCGATTTTGACATTCATATTGATGGTAATCGGCTCCTTTGGCGCAGCGACTTCAATTCGCGGCGTACAGCCGGTCAGTAGCGCGGCAACGGCAACGGTGAGCACACCAGCCATCTTTTTCATTGTTGTTCCTCACTTTCCTTGCCAGTCGAACTGCGGGGAGCAGGTATCGCCGCATGTTGCTCAAACCAGGTTTGCAGGTTGTCCCCAAAACGCAGGCTGCGCCAGAGGGTAAAGACATTCTCGTCGTGGGTATAGTTCAGGTTGACGGAGCTGCTTTTGCCATCGACCCGGCTGGTCCCCTTGATGGTCGCCTGCATGGTTAATTCACCCAGGTTATCTAAATTGATTCTCGTCCACGAACGCGAAATTTCCATATAGCGGAGCCAGTTAATCGCGGCACCCGCAACCATATTATCTTTCACGATGGCGTCGGCCGTATCTTTGTCGATGCGCAGCGTCATAGGCCCCGGGTTGGTCAGCCAGCCATCTTTAATGATCCATTTTTCGTTGTCCAGCCAGAACGGCAGCGCCCCGCTCACCGGCCCTGACATAGCAAACTGCTTCGGATTGACGGCGCTAATCAGCTCGCTCGAAGAGATATTGTCCACCCGCAGCAGGGCCGGATCGTGCTGCGGCATCCGCAGCTGCTGCATGGTGATCTTCCCGCCGAGGGTTTCCACCTTCACGTTGGTGAGCAGCAGCGGACTGTCCTCCGTCCAGGGATAATCGCCCTGTAAATCCGCGGTAATGTTGCGCGCGGTCACCAGGTTTTCCACTTCGCCGATGCGCAACGTGACCGGACCGCGCGTGCCGAGGGACCAGGTTCCCTCGCTGAAGCGGAACGGCAGCACAAAGTCGACGCCGTTAATCTGGTTATCCGGCATCCAGGCGCTACCGGATTTCAGCACGCCGTGCCCGCCCGCTTCAAAGCCCTGATCGGCCGCCGCCGAGAAGGCGACCTGCGCATAAAGCTCCCCGTCGCGCAGCGTCATTTTCCAGTCCGGCGGGATCAAAGGCTGGAATACGGTGAGGGACTGTTTCGGCCACCAGGCCTGCCCGCGAAGGCGCACGCCATCCCAACGACCGTTCACCTGTACCGGACCGATTTTGTCCGCATGGAGGTCGCCCTTAAACTGAAAAAATGTCGGGTCGGTGCCGTCGA
>NZ_QPFW01000144.1:0-11696 GCF_008122455.1 Enterobacter sp. C6 | reverse complement strand
TGAATCACCGCCAGACCAATGCCGCCGAGACCGAACACCGCCACGGTATCGCCCTCTTTGACTTTTGCCGTGTTATGCACCGCGCCAATACCGGTGGTCACGCCGCAGCCCAGCAGGCAGACTTTATCCAGCGGCGCCTGCGGGTTTACCTTCGCCAGCGAGATCTCCGCGCAAACGGTGTATTCGCTGAAGGTGCTGGTGCCCATGTAGTGATAAACAGGCTCGCCGTTATAAGAGAAACGGGTAGTGCCGTCCGGCATCAGCCCTTTCCCCTGGGTGGCGCGCACCGCCTGGCAGAGGTTGGTCTTGCCGGATTTACAGAACTTACACTCGCCGCATTCCGCCGTGTACAGCGGGATCACGTGATCCCCCGGCTTCAGGCTGGTCACGCCCTCACCCACTTCCACCACAATCCCGCCGCCTTCATGGCCGAGTACCGCCGGGAAGACGCCTTCAGGATCGTCCCCCGACAGCGTAAACGCATCGGTATGGCACACGCCGGTATGGGTGATTTTGATCAGCACTTCGCCTTTCTTCGGCGGTGCCACGTCGATTTCAACGATTTTCAGCGGCTGGCCGGGACCAAATGCAACTGCAGCGCGAGATTTCATCATGTCTTCCCTTTTTGTCAGGTGTGTGGGTTTATTTTAGATAAGAGCGCAGCAAATGGCCGACTTCAGCCATGCGTACGGCTCGCTGATCCGGCGTGGTTTCCCCCGCTACCAGCTCATCTTTGAGGTGAATTTCAACCATTTCGCCCATCAGGCCATTGGCAGCCCCGCGCACGGCAGCGATTTGCTGCAGGATGGCCAGACAGGGGTCACCCGACTCCAGCGCGCGTTCAAGGGCATCAACCTGGCCCCGAATGCGACGGACGCGGGTAAGAATACGTTTTTTATCTTCGGGTGAATGCGGCATACGCCCTCCTGATACTATAGGGGGGTATGGTATTTTAGTTATCCGGCGATGTAAACCTTCCATTTTGGGACGCGATAGCAATAACACACCTTCAGTAACTCATCACCCGTGCAGATAAAGTACAGAAAGGTATAACCAACTGAAATATATTGTTTTTCAATAACATTTATTGCCTAAGCGGATGCACACTCTCGTTGTTTAGTGACGTTTTCATATACAACAGGAGTTAACACATGGCATGGGACAAACACACAGCGGCGGGACATGCTTTGATGCGCAACGTTCTCTTGATATGCCTGTTACTGACAGGATGTTCAACACAAATGGATGCGCCGGAAAAACGTACTCATGACTTTTACACGTTTTACCTCACTGCTTTCGTTACAGACAGCAAAGAAGATAATCTCGATTCACCAAAAATGCGTGACTATATTGCGCAAGACACACTCTCCCGACTGCAGAAAATTTCCTCTCTCTATGAACAAGAAATTATCGGTTCCGACTATTTTACCTATACGCAGGAGTATGCGGCTGAGTGGATCCCTGACCTAAGCGTAAGCAATGCGATTAACTCTGCGTCCGGGAAAGTTGTTAACGTTCAGTTGGGTGTGGGTAATGAACGGAAACTGCAGCTAAAAGTGTATCTGCGCATAGAAGACGGTAAATGGAAAATTTATCGCGTCACCGATGCAAGCCATCATTTCGAACAGTATATTTTTGACGACAGGGCGATTGCTGCCGCACAACGGTATGCGGCCAGTATAACTTCTCCATAATTAGCAAGATCGGTCAGGATTCTGGCCGTTCGCTGAGGCAAAGTGGGTCATCAGGAGGATGCAATGAATGATGCAATCAAAACGGCTTACCGCGAGCGCTTCACGATGGTGTGCGACTATATCGCCCGCCATCTCGATGAACCGCTCACGCTGGAGAAGCTCAGCGCGTTAGCCTGCTGTTCGCCTTATCATTTTCACCGGCAGTTTCTGGCATTTAGCGGTCAGCCTCTGTATCGCTATATCCAGTGGCTACGCCTGCGTCATGCGTCCTGGCGACTGGCGTTTAACCCTCAGGATAAGGTGATTGATATTGCGCTCGATGCCGGGTTCCAGAGCCCTGAATCGTTCAGTCGCGCCTTCAGAAATGCGTTTGGAAAAAGCCCGCGTCAGTTTCGGCAACAGCCGGACTGGCTGAACTGGCACCAGCGCGTACCGAAAATGACCTTTCAGGAGCAAAAAACGATGGAAGTTAAGATTGTCGATTTCCCACAGACCCGAGTGGCAATGCTGCAGCACCGTGGCAGCCCGGATCGGGTTAATGACAGCGCGGCGAAATTTATCGCCTGGCGTAAAACCACGGGCTTATCGCCAGTGCACGAAAGCAGTACGTTTGGCATTGCCTGGGATGACCCGGCAACCACGCCAGCAGACGCCTTTCGTTTCGATATCTGCGGCAGTATCGCTGAAGCGATACCAGAGAATGAATTTGGGGTTTCCAATGGTGAAATCGACGGCGGACGTTACGCCGTCGGCCGTCACACGGGTTCTCTGGATACCATTTCCGCCACGGTGTGGGCGATGTTTCGTGACTGGCTGCCGGCCAGCGGCGAAACGCTGCGCGATGCCCCGGTATTTTTCCACTACCTCAACTTTATTCACGAGGTGCCTGAACATGCGCTGCAAACGGATATCTACCTGCCGTTAAATTGACGATCCCTTGTTTACCACCTTATTTCCGTTTTCTCACAAGCGCTGTTATATGCCTGACTCAGAAACCGCACGCATTACATAAATTATATTAGGATCCGTTACCTATGGGCCACCCGCGCCTGCCGATTGCTTGTGGCAGGCGCTACCCCGCAACTGCGCGATCTGTGCAAAAAATCAAACACACCTTTAGATAAATGACACTTACTCTGACGTATGTTCCCAGCTAGTATTCAGAAACATGACGAATTAAAGTCGCGACTTAATCGTCGCAGCACCTCTAATGCAGATAAGCCAACACGCGGAGATAAAATGCTGTTCATTTTCACAATGTTTATATTTTCACTGACGCTTTCATTTTCTCCTGGCCCCGTTAATATGGTAATTATATCGTCTGGGGCCGCTCACGGTTTTAGAAAGACCTTCTCATTTGTCTCCGGTGCAACAATAGGGTTTACGTTATTACTTATCTTTATTTGTTTCGGTTTTTACGCTGCAATCGAAAAACACCCTTTGTTTTTCCGTTACCTTAATATTGTCGGTTCTTTATTTATAATGTATCTGGGCTATAAGATAGCGTCATCCCGTCCCGATATATCATTAACAAAAACGGATGCACCCGGTTTTGTTCAGGGTTTTGTCATGCAATGGATCAACCCTAAGGCATGGACCGCGTGCGCCTCAGGGGCAGCGATGTTTTCCGAACCCTCAAACCCTGCGACAGCATTCGTCTTTGTAACGGTCTATTTTTTAGTCTGTTACCTGTCGCTATCCGCATGGGCATTAATGGGAGCAAAGGTGTCGGTGCTGCTCAGGAGTACGCAGCAGATCCGTACGTTTAACGTGTTGATGGGCGGACTGTTGCTTATTACGGCGTGTTACATGCTCGCTTTAGCATTTTAAACCCTTCATAACGAGTGAAACTCAATCGCGTTATAAATATCGCTAATCAATTTGTAGGCAATACTGCTGGTCGACATATTAGAAGGCCATACGGCATAGACTTTCAGCGGTTCTAATGACCAGTCAGGGAGTATTTCCTGCATGTCTCCACGCTTAACGTCCTCTTCGCTTAAATAACGGGGAGGTGCTGCGAGACCAATTTGTTGCCTGGCAAGCGCATAAGCGGCTTCGACATTATCTACATACACTTCAGGCGTATACGTTACGACAGCCACTTCCCCATTTTTATGGCGAAATTCCCGGCTATTCTGCCGCATATTGAGTCCTATCCATGGCAGTTGCGCCAGGTCATCAGGATGCGTAATCGTCGGATAATGGCTGAGCAAATCACGGGAAGCAACAACCTGGCGCGGCAGCACAAAAAGATGGCGCGCTTTCAGTGAACTGTCCGGCAGTTCGCCGATTCTAAATGCAACATCAATGCCATCGGCAATAATATCTCTGCGCGTATCACTGTAAGAGATATTCAGTAAAATGCCCGGATGTCGCTTTATAAAATCGGCCAGATGCCGGGTAAACGCACTCTTCAAAAAAACGGCAGGAAGTGAAACAGTAAGCTTATTCGCCGTTGATATCGAACGCTGCTTGAATTCAATGACCCCCTGCTCATACAGCGCCAGCATCGATTTAGCCGTTTCCAGCAAATTTGCGCCATCGTGAGTCAGAGAAAGTTTGCGGGTGTTTCTGTAGAGCAGCGCGCAGCCAAGATTTTTTTCCAGCTTTGATAAATGCGTGCTTGCCGTTGCGGTTGTAAGCCCTAACGCTTCTGCCCCACCTGAAATGGATCCAGCTTCAGCAATCTTTGCAAACACTATCAGATAACGGATGTCATCAATCATTTATCGTCCTGTTGCGACGGCGTTCCTGCGAACTCCTCATTCAATCATAGAGTTACGATATCGTACTTTCCTCCACGGCCGCATCTCTTTTTGTAGTGAGAGCTTTAGCGCCCTACCAATTTTAGTGTAAAACAATAAATGTTTATTGTTAAACGATAAACTCCAGGCTAGCCTGCACGCACTTCAACTTACTTTTTGCCTGGAGAGGCATCGAATGAAAAGAAGTCTGCTGTATGGCGTTTTGCTCGCGGGGATCGTGCTTTGCGCCCCCTTACACGGTGCGGAGCTGTCCGGTTACGCGGGTCTGGGCGTCGCGGTCAGTCCCGTTTATTCGGGATCGCGGCATTACGCACCCGGACCGCTACTGAAGGGCGGCCTGAGTCTGAAGAGTAAAGACTGGGGGCAATGGGATCTCTCCACGGAGGGGCTGGCATGGACATATCACCCCGACGCCCCGTTTGCCGTGAGCCTGCTGCTGGCCTCTGATGAGGGGCGAAAAGAGACGGTTAACTATCCCTTCTCCGCTCGAAAAAACCGTGATCTCCAGGGAATGGGTGATATGGCCGACATGCTAATGGCGGGCGCGGAAATGCGTTATCAACGCGAGGACTGGATGATATGGCTGCGCGCGTTAAGTGCAACGCAAAAACACCGGTACGGTGGCGAGACGCAGCAGCTGGCGAGGACCGTGAACAGCGGCGTAAAGTCCACCCTCTGGCGCGGGCAGGACGTCGAATTTTCGGTCGCAGGTGACATCACCTGGGCCAACAGCGGCTATCAGCAGCGCCATTATGGCGTCACCGCGAACCAGTCTCAGCGCACCGGGTTTGAGGCGTATTCCCCATCTTCGGGTTTACAGGAAGCTGGAGTCGATAGCGAACTGGTCTGGCACATCAGTGAAAATCTGGCGGCTGGGGTGACCGGTCGCGCAGCCTGCCTGCTTGATGAAGCGGGTAAAAGCCCGCTGGTTAACAGCCGCATGCAGTACACCCTGTCATCAATGATTCAGTACGAGTTCTGAGACGCAGACCATGAATAAGCAGTATGTATACAGCCGCAGGCGATTGTTAGCCGCAGGAGTGGTTTTTGTGTCGCTGATTGCCGCAGGCATCTACCTGCAGCCGGGCGTCAGCACGCCGTCCCCGCGCCAGACGGGTGATGCAACCATCGTTTCGTTCCTGACGCCACTCCTCGGAGGTGCGCGTGGCAGCGTTGCCGTCGCACTTATCACGCCAAAAGGCGTCCAGTACGCCCTGTGGGACAGCGATTTTACAAAACAGTATGAAATCGCCAGCCTGACCAAAACCATGACCAGCAGCCTGCTGATTGAGGCGCAGCGACGCGGCGAGGCGACTCCGCAAACCCGCGTCGGTGAACTTATTCCGGAGATCGCAGGCCCGGCTAGCGATATTACCCTGGCGCAGCTGGCTTCACATCGCTCCGGCCTGCCGCCGCTGGCGACGTCGTTACCCGAGAAAGTTCAGGTTATTAAGTCCATCATCCTGCGAGACAATTTCTGGGACTTCGATGAGGAGACATTAATAGACATGGTGAATAAAGCCAGCGTCGAACGCCCGGCCGGATTTGACTATTCCAACACCGGCTATGCGCTGCTGGGACTGGCGCTGGCGCGTGCATCGCATCAATCTTTTGCTGGCCTCCTGCAAACGCGCGTATTCGCTCAGGGGCATATGACAGGTTCTGTCGTCGCCAGTGATACAACGCCCGCCTCTTCCACGTTCAGCCGGGGTCGGTCCGCTTCCGGCCTGAGCGAAGCGCCGTGGATAATGCACGCATTTACCCCTGCCGGAGGCGTGCGTTCAACCATTGTCGACATGGCCCATTACGCTCAGTCGTTGCTGGCAGGACAGCTCGCATGGCGCGACGCAATGACGCCGCAGTTTGCAACTGACGATCCCGACTCACGCGTGGGCTATGGCTGGTTCACCACACGCATTCAGGGGCGCGATATCACCTGGCATGATGGTGAATCGTCGGGGTTCGCTTCCGCTATCGCCTTCGACCGACAGCGTAAAAGCGCCGTGGTGATCCTCTCCGACACCGCGTGGCCGGTGGTTATCCCGGCCATGCGGCTGCTATTAACCCAGTCATCTCATACAGCAGAGGCGCATCATGAACTGGATTGATATTCTCTGGGCGATACTGACCTTTGTTTCGGCCCTGCTGTTTGGGTGCGGAACGTGGGCCGCGCAGTATAAACTTCGGCTGATGAACACAATGCTGACCGTTGGGCTCATTCTTTATTGCATGGAAATGATGCAGACCATCACCCATCTGAGCAGTTCAGGCTACCTGTTCAGAATGCTCACCTGGGTGATTCAGGCGTCTTATCTCGCCTTTTGCGTCTATCATGTGTGGCCAAAACCCTGGATGAAACGCGCCGCTAACTGGCTGAACGGCGGTAAGATTGCCATCGCGCTAATGCTTATGTCATGCTTGTGCATGCTGGTCTTAAAATAATATGAAACACTCAGGAAGGTTCGATGTGAATGGTGCGAGGGGTAAACTCAGTCTGGTGTTCATCGCAGGGGTGCTGCCGCTATTTCTCATCCTGGTATTAATCACCCCTTTGTGGATTTATTTCACCGGCGAGTCGTTTTTTATTTCCACCCTGCTAAAGCTCGCCGAAGTTCAGAAAGACGATCTGGCTGTTGCAACGGTTTCGTCGCTGCGCCAGATACTCCTGCTGGCGATCCTTTATCTTCCGGCGGGGCTGTTTGCCTTCGCTGTCTGGCAGGGAATGAGCGTCACGCGGCAGGTTCGTCAAAAACAGATCCTCTCCCGGGCTCTGGCAAACAGCGTTCGCAAGATTGCCATCGCGATGTTAAGCCTTGGGATCGCACTGCCGGTCTGTCGCTTTTTGATCCCGCTGACGATCGCGTGGCCGGGACATTACTACCAGGTCACCCTTTTGCTTGGGGATTTTGTTCTGTTATTAACAGGCGGTTTGCTGCTGGTAACCTTTCACTCCCTGGTCGAAGGGATCAAAGCGGAAGAAGAAAATAAGGAGTTCATCTAATTATGGCTGTCGTGGTTCATCTGGACAAAATGCTGGTAGAGAAGAAAATGACGTCCAGAGCACTGGCAGCCTTTGTGGGGATCACTGAGCAAAACCTGTCGCTGCTCAAGTCCGGCAAGGTGAAAGGGATACGTTTTGATACGCTGGCGAAAATATGCGAGGCACTGCAGTGTCAACCGGGCGATATCCTCTCCTGGGAGCCGGACAGCCCGGAATGACGTGCCAACCCCCGCTCTCTGTGGGAGTTCCCCCGCACAGAGATATATCCGAAAACCACCCTGTCGGGTGCTGAAATTAACCTTTCGTCTCTCACATCCGCAAAGAACGGCTATCCTTTAATTATCAACAAAGGAGGCAAAAATGTCTGATATCGGTACTGATAAAAACACCCAGTTTGCTGAAGACAAAGCAAAAAATAAACTTGATGAACTTGCAGGTTCGGCGCAGCAGCAGTTTGGTGAGTTCGTTGATTCACCAAAGCATCAGGTAAAAGGTGCGGCAAAAAAATATGCCGCGCAGGCCAGCGATGCTGTTTCCGATGTTACTGAAGCGGTCAGAAATAATCCCCTCACCGGCCTCGTCGCAGCGGGTGCGGTCGGTATTGTTCTCGGCCTGTTGCTGGGTCGAAAATAATAAAAGGCCCTTCGGGGCTTTATTTTTTGTTAACTGAACAACCTGACCATGCGGTCTAACTCTTCCTCTTTCACAGCACGCGATAAATAATAACCCTGAAAGTTTTTGACGCCCAGCGCGACTAATTTTTCGAATTTCTCTTCACTATCAACCCCCTCTGCAATGCAGTCTGCCCCGGTCATGTCGCTATAAATCTGTATCGCTTTAATCAAGTTATAGTCATTGTCGTTTGCCACAAAATGCTCGACGATGTCCCGATCCAGTTTGAGTCCGTCAAAATGCACCTGGCGCACCGGGAACATGGTTTGGTGGTTAGAGAAACAGTCATCCAGAAACAATCGACACCCCGTATTGCGTAAATGCCGCATGGTTTCAGGGATCCTTTTGTCCTTCGTCACGTCAATATCTTCTGCAAATTCAAAGACCAGCTTTTCGGCCCACTGCGGTTTGAGCAGCATGCCGATGGCTTTTCTCGCCATATCTGGCAAGGCATTGCCGGAAGCCAGACGAGGCGGGATATTCACTGAAAAATAGTATTTCCCGTTATACTTATTAATTCCTGATACGGCGGCATGGATGACTAGCGCCGTTATTTTTAGCCATATCTCATAACTGGAAATATCCGTAAGAAAACCGGTTGGTTTGACAATCTTACCATTCTTATTCCAGCGAATGAGTATCTCAAACCCTACACCTTTTTTATCACGATCGGTAATGATCTGATAGGCAGGAAATATCTCTTTGTTATGCAACGCATTGAAGATTTCTGCTTCCTTATCCGTAAATTCCGTTTTTTGACTACGCCGTTTAATACTTCCCTCCGCTTTTAAATTGTGCGGATCGTGTAGCCATTGCTTAATTAACCTTAATTTCAGCACACCTTCCTTGCGGTGGGTGTAAACCGTTTTATTAGAGAGCCCCATTCTGTCGCACATTTCTTTTACGGACATGCCGCGGTAGAAATTTAACAATACATCAATCTCTCTTTTTGTAAGCCATTTAATATTTTCATGCGGAGAAATATCCGTACTGCGTTCGCGTAATAAACGTGAGCGGTCCTTAAACCCGTTATGGTGGGTGTGAAAACAGGTTATTACATCTGAAACATGGGCTATACGAATTAATGACAATTGATAGCGGTTATTTAAAAGACTGCTAAGGGTGCGATACAACCAGCCATCCGGTATGTCACCATACAGGGTGACGCGTCGAATAACGGGGAGTGCATTGAGAACGGATGCCAGTCGCTTCAGGCTCTCCAGAAGATCGACAATACCTTTGCCGAGAAAAGCTACAATATGAGTATTCTGATTTATAAGGATATTTTGCAGTTCCTGTTGAGAGACCTCATCCCCCTCAAAGTGAATATGCGTGGCCTGTACTCCGTACCTGCTAAGGATCTCACGATATCCCTGGAATGTGAACGCGCAGGCTGAAACGACAAATTTATGTTCATCGCACGCCCCATTTCTGAGAGAAACTTTGTGGATCATAACCAGCTCCTGGGCACCAAAAGCGCCGTTTCCATTTGTGAATAAATTAAATTTATTGCACACGTTGAGAACAGTAATTTTATCCTGGAGCCTCAGGGCAAGATACAGTTATCAGCCTGATTCACTGGAACATCTTTGCGTTAATCACCAGTTCGCAAATATACCTTTCTTTGCAAATAACAACGGCAAATATCTCATTCTCAGGGTATAATGAGAATTCCGAAAAAGAAGACTGAACACTTCATCTATCGGCTCATTAAAATACGAGAAAAATGCTATGGATAATCACATCTCATCCAGGGCCTTGCTACATCGAAGGGATGTTATAAAGAACAATCCGCGATTCGGTGAGGCAATATTAGAGCACTACACAATTAATGACACCATCTATAAAAAACAACCTCTTTTCTACAAGACAATGCTGCAGGAATCACGATTTAACATTATCCTTTCTATGTGTTGTTTTATTTTTGGAAATCAGGCGGAGTCAGTTTCAGAGATTAAAGATTTATGTTCTCGCTATAAGATAGCCAGCCCCAACAGCGTTATTGCGATCATTACGATACTGAGAACCACCGGGCGCATCAGGACCTGGCGCTGTACGGAAGACAGACGCAAAACGAGAATCGCGCCAACTGAAAAAGGCCTGAATGAACTTAAGCGTTATATGTCCGGCGCTTTTTTACCCGTCAGTATTCTTTACCCGACATTCAATATTAACGTGAACCTGCTGGACAATGATATTTTGAGAAATAACTTCTTCCGCCGCGCGGCAGAGTATCTTTTTCGGGGATTAACGTTCAGGAAGGTGTTGCCTGAAGTGGGATTATTTATCGATAAAGATGGCGGACGTATGATTATGCTTTATCTTTACCTGCAGGCTATGAAAAATAAATCTGCCCATGGTGCCGTCATCGACTATTCAGCCAGCACGCTCGCAAAAGAATTTTTCGTTTCGCGTATCCACGTCAACCGGATTATCAAATCGGCTCAGGAGGCAGGCTACCTGAAAGATCGGGGTGATGGTCGGCTATCGATATACCCGGCGTTTATCGAACTCGTCGAAAATTATGCCGGGTTATATTTTGCCTATGTTACGCATTACATCAACGTAGTACCCAAAGAGCGACGCCACGCTAACAACGCGACGTCAACCGTATAATTCTCCAGGCGTTCGGTCTCCCGAACGCCCTTCACCTATCGTTCCCGCAGCGCCTCTTTTGCCTTATTCAGCGGTTTCAACAGATAATCCAGAATGGTTTTGCTGCCGGTTTTAATATCAACGGTAGCAATCATGCCCGGAAAGACCGGAAATTCCTGCCCTTGCTTATTGGTCAGATGGTTACTGTCGGTACGAATATAGACGCGATAATAGTAGACATCCCTTTTCACCTCATCCTGCAGGGTGTCCGGGGAAATCATGGTCACTTCCCCTTCCAGCCCACCGTAAATGGAGTAGTCATAGGCCGTCACTTTCACCAGCGCCTTCTGACCGGGATGGATAAACGCCACATCGCGCGGCGATATTTTCGCTTCGACCACCATCTGATCGTCAAGCGGGACCAGGCTCATCAGCTTGCCGTTCGGCGGGATAACGCCTCCCACGGTCGTGACGTCAATGTCCTTCACGATCCCACGAACCGGCGCATTGAAGGTCAGCCGGGTCAGGGAGTCCTCACGCCCTTTCATCACCGAACGCTGGGCTTCAATCTCCGCGTTGGCTTTCGCCAGCTCTTCACGGGCGCGAACGTAATACTGGTTTTTCATCTCGGTGATTTTATTCTCAAGCTCATTCTTTTGACGCTCAAGACGCAACACCTCAACCTTGCTGGCCGCCCCCTGGGTCACCAGCGGCCGGGTTAATGACAGCTCGCGCTGCACCAGCTCGGCACCCTGACGCAACCCGGCCAGCCCTTTTTCGAGGCTTTCACGACGGGACTGGTAGAGCGCCGTTTCCTGTTTGACCAGCTCAACGTCGTCATCCAGCTCACCCGGAAACGCCAGTTCCGTGTCGTTCACCTCGGCCTTCAGGCGCGCAGCCGTGGCCATCGCCGCATTCAGACGAGACTCACTCTCCAGCACGCTCGACTCGGTTTTTGTCCGGTCT
>NZ_QPFW01000143.1:0-11608 GCF_008122455.1 Enterobacter sp. C6 | reverse complement strand
CCGATACGCTTGAAAAAAAGCTGCAGGAAACGCCCTGGCTGGACTATCTCGAAAGTGAAACCCGGGCCGGACGCACCGTTATCCACGTCAACCTCCGTGACGATACGCCCCCGCAAAGCGTGCCGGACATCTGGTATCAGGTTCGCAAAAAAATGCAGGACATCGCGCCGTCCCTGCCTGAAGGGGTGCAGGGTCCTGCCGTGGACGACGAGTTTGACGACACGTTCGGCACAATTTACGCCTTTATTCCCGATGGTTTCACCCTGCGAGAGGTGCGGGATCGCGCAGAGACAATACGGCGCGAGCTGATGTCCCTGCCGGATATGGGTAAAACCACCCTGCTGGGCGAACAGCAAGAGCAGTGGGTTCTCGCCTTTTCTCCGGCGCGCCTGGCCGGTATGGGGCTGGATATTCAGGCGGTCGCCGACGTCCTCCGGGCGCAAAACGCCGTTGTCCCGGCAGGAACGATGCGTACCGGGCAGGAGAACATGGCGATAAAGGTCAGCGGGGCGCTCACGACCGAAGAGAGTTTACGCGCCGTCACGCTGCACGTTAACAATCGCTATATTCCGCTGACCGACATTGCCACCGTCACCCGGGAAATCGCCGAGCCACCGGCCCCGGCCTACCGGGTGAACGGCAAACAGGCTATCGGGCTGGCGGTGTCGATGGCACCAACGGGCAATATGCTGCGTTTCGGTGCTGCGCTGAACGCAAAAATGGCGGCGCTTAGCGCCGGACTGCCGCACGGTATCGAGATGGTGAAAGTTGCCGATCAGTCAGCGGTGGTGAGTGATGCGGTAAGCGGGTTTATCCGGGTGCTTATCGAAGCCGTTGTTATCGTGCTGGCGGTCTCATTTGTCTCGCTGGGTTTACGGGCCGGACTGGTGGTGGCGACGGCCATCCCGCTGGTGCTCGCCATGACGTTTGCCGGCATGATGCTCGCAGGCATCGGCCTTCAGCGTATCTCGCTCGGGGCGCTGATCATTGCCCTGGGCCTGCTGGTGGATGACGCCATGATCGCCGTCGAAACAATGGTCTCCCGGCTGGAAGCCGGGGATTCCCGTCGGCATGCGGCCACCCATGCATTCAAAACGACGGCCTTCCCGATGCTCACCGGTACCCTGGTGATGATTGCCGGCTTTATTCCCGTTGGTTTTGCAGCCTCCAGCGCCGGTGAATACTGCTTTTCCCTGTTTGCGGTGGTGCTCATCGCCCTGCTCTGTTCCTGGGCTGTCGCGATCCTGTTTTCGCCGTTGACGGGTACGTGGCTGCTGCCGGAAAAAGTCAGACATCACGCGGCGGGACCGGGAAGGATCGCGCGCGGGTACGGACGGCTTTTACGCCTGGCGCTCCGCCACCGGCTCTCCACCGTGCTGATTGCGCTTGCCGCGCTGGGGTTGTCAGCGTACGGCACGACGTTTATGCAGGGCGAGTTTTTCCCTGCCTCCGACAGGCCTGAACTGCTGGTCAGCCTGACGCTTCCGGCCAACGCCTCGCAGCCGGAAACCCTCAGAGAGGTGGAAAAGCTGGAAAAAGCGCTGGCCGACAACGGCAATATCGATCGCTTCTCGACCTACGTTGGCTCAGGCGCCATCCGTTTTTACCTGCCGATGGACGTGCTGCTGGAAAATGAAAATATCGCCCAGATGGTTGTGGTGGCTAAGGATCTTGAGGCGCGGGATCGTCTGCACGCACAGCTCAACACGATCCTGGCGGCGCAGTTTAGCGACATCATCACGCGCGTGTCGCCCCTTGAACTGGGGCCCCCCGTCGGCTGGCCTATCAAATACCGGGTGAGCGGGCCGGATTATCTGCAGGTCCGGGCGTTTGCGAACCGTCTCACGGACGCGATTGGGCAGTCCCCGTTCTCACGCGACGTTAACCAGACGGCCGGAGAGCCGGAGAGGGTCATCACCCTTAAGGTGAATCAGACGGCGGCCAGGGCGGCGGGAATATCGTCAGAAAATCTCGCCCGCACGCTGAATACCGTCTGGTCCGGCAGCGTTGTCACGTCCATCAGAGATAACGACCGCCTTGTCGACGTGGTGCTCCGGGCCACTGACGATGAACGTCACAGCACCGCCACCCTCTCCTCGCTCACGATTCAGGGGAATGACGGTAAAAAAATTCCGCTCAGCGCCGTCGCGACGCCGGTCTGGGGCGTGGACGATCCGGTTATCTGGCGTCGCCAGCGCGTGCCCTTTATCACGGTGCAAACGGATCTTGCCCCGGGGCTGAAGGCTGAAGCGGTATCCGCGGCGCTGCGTCCGGCGGTCGATAAACTGCGCGCGAACCTGCCGGCAGGTTACAGCATTGAAGAAGGCGGCGCGGTTGCCGAATCGGATAAGGGGAACAGCTCCGTCTTTACCGTTCTTCCGGTAACGCTGGTCATCATGCTGTTGCTGCTGATGCTTCAGCTGCGGCGATATTCCCGGATGCTGCTGGCCCTCCTGATGGCCCCGTTTGGTTTACCGGGGATCGTGCTGGCTATGCTGCCCGGCGGAACGCCGATGGGGTTTGTCGCGCTGCTGGGCGTTATCGCCCTGGCGGGGATGATCGTGCGGAACGCGGTGATATTGATTAGCGAGGTTGACAGCAATCTTGCTCAGGGGATGACAAACGATGCCGCGATTATGGCGGCTGCGGAACACCGGGCCAGACCCATCTGTCTGACCGCCTGTGCCGCCATTCTGGGCATGATCCCCATTTCTCACCAGGTCTTCTGGGGTCCAATGGCCTATGCCATCATCGGCGGGCTGCTGGTTGCGACGCTGGTGACGCTGACCGTGTTACCCGCGTCGTTTAGCCTGCTGTTACAGTGGGGCGCTCAGCGCAAAGCCACAGAAGATGAACTGCGCTGAGGCTCCACCGTTTCCCGGCTGATTACGCGGCGGTCAACGCAAAACGGTCTTTCAGGACATGGCGGATTTCATCCTCCGCCAGCTGCCGCGCTTCAGTGCCGTTCGCCGTGATGGTTTTCAGCATATCGCCCAGTAAAATCTGACGTCCTTCCGGGCTGTGCTGCACCACCACCCGCTTCTGCACAAAGATCGCATCCGGGTGCGTGGAGTTAAGGTAGTTGGCCGGGACGAAATCAATCCATTCCTGAGGCGTGAGATCAAAGCCGTATTGCCTGGCCCACTCTCCCTCCACCTTCGCCTCAAGCAGATATTCGCCCTCCGCACTGCGGCTTAGCCGAAACGTGTCGAAATCCTGCGTGATATCCACATCAAGCGTGTCCAGCGCCATCGGCGCACGAATGCCGTAGCTGCCGAACCCGAGGTCGCAAAGCCACTGTCGGCTCTCCACCTCGGCAATCAACGCCATATGGGTTTTCGGCCGCCGCGCGGGGTAGAACATCGGACGCGCCGCCACGAAACGGTAAGGAATACCGAGTGCCTCCAGCGCCATGGCGAAAAGCCCGTTCACCTCATAGCAGTAGCCGCCGCGCCCTTTCTTTAACACCTTATCGGCAATGTCGTCTGGTGCCAGCGAGACAATTTTACCCGCCTGCACGTCCAGATTTTCAAAGGGAACGGAAAAGAGCTGATGACGCATCAGCGCATGCAGGGTGGACGTGTCGGCCGCCGCCGGTCCGGTGTAGTTTATGCGTTTGAAATACGAGGAAATGTCGAAATTATCGCTGTGCATAATGCCTCCTTGTCCTGAACATGCCGGACACTATAGATGGCGCGCATCATTGGCTGTATAGTCAGTTTTATCGAAAATTAGCCTGAACAGATACCCATGTCTGCCCCGTCCCAGTCGTCCCCACACTATCGCCGAATTGCCGAGATGCTGCGCCTCACGCTGACGTCTGGCGCGCTGCGCGCCGGTGACAGGATGATCTCCGCGCGTAAACTGGCCGAGCGCGAGCACGTTAGCCTTCCGACGGCGCTGGAGGCCCTTCGCTGCCTCGAGGCTGAAGGGCTGATCGTTGCGCGCCCGCGTTCAGGTTACTACATCCGCCAGACCAGCCTGCCACCGCGCGTGGAGCCCGCGCGCTCCTCACCCGGGCCGGTCCCCGTCACCCTGTCCGCCGTGGCCCGGTCGCTGTTCAGCAGTGCAGAAGCCCGACTGATCCCGCTGGGCGCCGCCCTGCCCGATCCCGCGTGGCTGCCAGGAGACGCGCTGCAGCGGGCGTTGCACTCTGCGGTCCGTCGTCTGGACGCGCATGGACAGAGCTACAGCCTGCCCCCGGGAAGAGCAGACCTACGAAGTAAGATTGCCGCGCGTTCTGCGCAATGGGGAGCCCGGTTCGGCGCGGACGATCTCATTATCACCTCGGGCGCGACGCAGGCGCTGCGCCTGGCACTTCGGGCCGTGTGTCAGCCAGGTGATGTGGTGGCAATTGAGCAGCCCGCCTACTTTGGCACGCTCCTGCTGCTGGAGGATTTAGGCCTGAAGGCCTTAGCGATCCCCACCGACCCTCTGGAAGGCCTGCTGCTGGAACCGCTGGCTGACGCCATTCGCTGCCATCGCCCCGCTGCCGTCCTGGCCTCACCCACCGTGCAAAACCCGTTGGGTGCCAGTATGCCCGTCGCACACAAGCAGGAACTGGTTGCCCTGCTTGAAGAGGCAGAAATTCCGTTGATTGAGGACGATGTTTACGGAGATCTGGTCGGTGAGGGGCAACGTCCTCCGGCCTGCAAGGCGTTCGACCAGAGCGGGAATGTGATTTACTGCAGCTCCCTGTCTAAAACGCTTGCGCCGGGGTGGCGAATCGGCTGGATTGCCGCCGGACGCTACCACACGCAGGTCTTGCAGGCCCGCATGGCCGGAGACTGGGCAGGTGCACCGCTGCTGGAAGCCGCGACGAGCGAGATGCTGGCAAGCGGCGACTACGATCGTCACCTGCGGCGGCTAAAGCGGCGTATCGCGGAGGGAATAGCCGCCATCGTGGCGCGGGTCGAGGCCAGTTTCCCACCCGGTACGCGCGTTAGCGTACCCGCAGCCGGTTTCCTGCTGTGGGTAGAACTGCCTCAGCAGGTCAACGCCCTGGAGGTGCATCGTCGCGCGCTGGCGCTGGGTATTGGCGTCAGCCCCGGTCCCCTGTTTTCTCCTGGCGCAGAACTCACGCACTTTCTGCGGCTAAACTGCGCAAACCAGCCGACGCCCCGCCTGCTCAATGCCGTAGGGCAGATTGGGGCCCTATGCCATGAACTGGCCGCTTTCACACCAGACTCTCCAGCCACTCGGTAAATACCCGCACTTTGCGGGAGAGGTGACGGTGTGGGTAGAGCAGTGACAGCTTGCGGTCCGGCGAGCGATAGGCTGGCAAGACCTCAACCAGCAGGCCGCGGTCAATGTAAGGCTGGAGAAAGAGATTCATCCCCTGCATTACCCCGAGCCCGGCCAGGCCTGCCGCGATGTAGGCCTCGGAGTTATCCACCACCAGCTTACCGGGTAGCGCGATCTCCGCGACGCCTTCTGGCGTGGTAAACGTCCACGGATGAATATGTCTGCTGCTGGTATTAATCCAGTTGATGGCCTGATGTTTGCGTAAATCATCCGGCGTTTCTGGCGTACCGTGTTTTGCCAGCCAGGCCGGGCTGGCGCAGGTCGTGATTTTGATGTTCCCGATTTTACGCGCAATATAATCGCCGTCGTCCAGCTCTCCCACCCGCAGCACGCAGTCCAGACCATCCCGCAGCATATCCCGACGGCGGTCAGAGCTGCTCAGAATGATGTCTACCTCAGGATGCTGACGATAAAAATCAGGCAGATTGGGTATTACCCGCAGCGTGGCAAAAGAGACCGGCATATCCACACGCAGCTGACCGTGTATTTCCCGGTCCGTACCAAACGCTTCCAGTAATTCGTCCGCCTGTGCCAGCAGGGGTTTACTCTGGCGATAGAACGCCTCCCCATCCGGCGTCAGGCTAATTCGACGCGTTGTGCGCTGCAGGAGCCGCGTGCCGCTGTGTTGCTCCAGAAGCTGTAACGCTTTGGTGACTGCCGGACGATGGATCTGCAGATTCTCCGCCGCCTGGGTAAGACTACCTGACTCGACAATTTCAATAAAAATTCGAATAGATTCAAAGAGGTTTATTTGCATAAAGGATTTCAAACCGTGAACGGGATATTGTTATTGATTTTATAACAGTGATGAATCTTTTAGGCTATTTTTCCTAACAATATTGCCCCCTACACTCTCCTCCATTCAAACGTAAGGGAGAGTCTGCTATGAAAAATAACCGTATCTGTCAGATCCTGGGTATCGAAAAGCCTGTTATTCAGGGGCCGTTATCCTGGCTTACCGATGCCCGTTTAGTTGCCGCGGTCAGCAATGCCGGCGGGCTCGGCGTGCTGGGACCCAATGCAGGCTTAACCGCCGACACCGCGGTCTCCACGCCGGAAGCGACAGCCGAAAAAATGCGCGAAGAAATTCGTAAAACCAAACGGCTGACCGAAAAACCGTTTGGCGTGAACCTGATCCCCACCGCCGTTAATGACGTCTGGACTGGACCAATTCTTAAGGTGGTAAAAGAGGAAGGCGTCAGGGCCGTGGTGTATACAGGCTATGGGGAAGGCAGCATTATTCCCGCGCTGTTCAGCGAGTTAAAAGAGGCAGGGATCGCTATTATCTACCGCGACATCAATCCCACGCCGGAAAACACCCGTCTCGCAGAAGGTCTGGGGGCAGACATTATCGTCGCCACCGGTTTTGATGAGGGCGGAACGTTACCCGCAACGGCGCTTGGCACCTTTTCCATCGTGCCGCTGATTGCCGATGCCGTGAAGCACATCCCGGTGATGGCCGCGGGCGGTATTACCGATAATCGCACCGCCAGAGCGGCGCATGCGTTAGGTGCGGAAGGCGTGTTTGCCGGATCGGTCTTTATCAGTACCGAAGAAAGCCGCGTGCCGCAGGGGGTCAAAGAGAAAATTGTTGCCGCCAACGGCCTGGACTTACTGCTTTTTCGCACCGTGCCCCATTACTACCGCGCGCTTCCCGGCAAGCTGGCGGAAAAACTGGCATCGATGGATAAAGCAGGCGCAAGCAACGACGCGCTGGGCAAGGCGATGGGCGGATTACGGGGCCTGCGTCTGGGCATGCTGGAAAATAACACCGATGAAGGCTATATCGCGCTCGGCACGGGGATTGGGAATATCCGCAGCGTGAAAAGCGTGGCCGAGATCGTCAATCTGTTAGCGGTTGAGTAAGCCCTCGGCGTCCTGACGGTTATCAGGACGCCCTGTGTTCTCAGGGAATAATCCGCGCGGCTCTCAGCTGCGCAAACAGGCGGAAAAACATCTCATCGGTCGCCTGCATTTGCGTAAAGCCCGCCCTGCGCAGCTTGCTCCCGTCACCGAACATGTCGTAATCCCAGCTAAAGACAAAATCGGCAAACCGCCCGTCGCTTAGCTGCAAAATATCCGCTTCCACCAGCCGCTCTTCGGCAAGCTCGCACCATACGCCGCGATAGTCGTTAAACAGCTGATGAAATGACAACCTCACCGGCGGCGCAGAGTCCAGTTCAAACCAGCGTGCGATGCGCGGCCACAGCTCGCTCCAGCGCCAGATATCGCCATTGTTTACGTTGAAGGCCTGATTCTGTGCCGCAGGTGACGTGGCGGCCCACCGCGTTGCCTCGGCCAGCAGCCCGGCGTCGGTATGGTCAACAATGCTGTGCCAGGTCTGTTCTGAACCGGGAAAACGCAGCGGTAAACCCAGCGCCTTACACAGGGAGGCGTACAGAGCGGTGCTCAGCGCAAGGTTCATGGCATTGCCCGGCACCGCACTCCCCACCACGCCCGGCCTGATGGCATTCCAGTGCCAGCCTTTCCCCCGCTGAAACTGGCTGAGCCACGTGAGCTGCGCGGCGTTAAATTCGGCACCCGCTACGCCGGGATCGCTTTCCCGCGCCGGGGTTTTAAACGGCCCCAGATGCGCACCGTAGACTTTGTAGCCCTGCATCAGGCTTACCGTCTGCAGCGGTGCCGCTGTTTCGAGGGTGCTGACCAGGTTACGCAGCATGGTGACGTTCGGCTCAACCATGTCTGCCCAGTTCGCCGCGTTCGCCCAGGCGCTGTAAAAGATGTGGGTGACTCCGTTCATGGCGTGCAGCGCCCGTGCAGTGTCCTGCGCATCCAGTAAATCGACGTTCACCACGGGGATGCCGTCAGGATGAGACGCGGCATGGCGGCTAAGGCCGATCACCTCCCACTGATGGTGCAGGAGCGTATTGACCAGCTGCCTGCCGACAATGCCGCTGGCGCCCGCGACCAGGGCGACGTTGTGTTGCTGCATCTTGTTCATAGTGTTTCTCCGGAAAGGGTGACAGACGCAGTGTGATATATTATTTTTTCTGGAGATATCCCCTGAAACCGATGGCACTTATAAGCAGAATCATTAAATGAATAACAAGCTCAATGCCATTTCTACCTTTCTGCGCGTCGCTGAAGCGGGCTCGTTTTCAGCGGCCGCCCGTCAGACCGGTATTAAGCAGTCCGCCGTCAGTCAACAGATCGCGGCGCTTGAGGAATCACTGGGTGTGGTACTGCTGCACCGTACGACGCGTAAGATGAAGCTGACCGAACAGGGTGAACGTTACCGGCGTGATATGCAGCTTGTGCTGGACGCCATGGGGGAAGCGGAGAGGCGTTTACATCCTGTCGATCATAGCGTTCAGGGGCGCGTCCATGTTCAGTTACCGAGCGGCCTGGGGCAGATTTTTTTGCCGCTTCTGCTGGCGCTGCAGCGTCTGCATCCCGAGCTGCAGCTGATGCTTTCCCTGGATGACCGCTTTGCCGATCTGGTGACGGAGGGCGTGGATGTCGCGATACGGCTGAGCAGTGAGCCCCCGCAGGCGCATGCGGCGCGCGTGCTGGGGCGTATTGAAACCAGGCTGTTTGCCGCCCCCGGCTTTCAGGCGGTACGCGCCGTCAGCGAGCTGGCGACGCTGCCACACGTGCGGTTCAGCGGCATTCCACTGGGTGCTCCCCTGCGCCTGATGTCTGACGAGGAGACGGTCGAGGTCAACGTGAATACTGTTTTCCGTGCCAACACCAGCGACGCGCTGCTGCAGGCGCTTGAGTCCGGCATTGGTATCGGCGGCATGCAGCAGCCGCTCGTGACACGCGCGCTGCAAACCGGCACGCTGGTACCGGTGCTGCCCGACTGGCGGTTACCCGATCGCTTCCTCTATGCCGTCTATCCTGACGCCCGCTTTATTCCGCAGCGCGTCAGAAAGGTCGTCAGCGTGATTGAGCAGTTACTGCCTGAAATAATAAAGAAAAACTGATTGTTTCCGCCGTAAATGACGTGCATTTTTTAATCGCAAAGAATAGAGTGTTTTTACCGTATTCCCTCTTTCTGGAGCACGTATGCCGGATTACCTTTTTTTCCAAAAAGGCCCGAACCTCATTGCGATTGAGAGCGCAAACACCGATGCGGCCGCTCAGCTCATCGCTCAGGGGTTTGAAAAACAGTTTGAGGAGATCGGCGCTGCGGATAAAAAAGGGGCGCTTACCCGCCTTGCGGATATCCGTAAAAACAATGAGATCGATCGCCATAACTTCCTGGCCGGAGCGGGCGAAATGCCGCTGATCGGCGTGCTGGCGGCTGCGGCAACCTGGTTGATTCAAAAGAAATAACACAACCATCCTCTACCTCGCTACCGGTAAATCCGCGTATCGCGTCGTATAGGCCGGTGACAACATTTCCCGCTTCATCGCCCACGGTTTCTCAATCCCCTGCCCGGCAAACCATATCTTCCCTTTGCCGGAGTGATTTACGCTGTCGATCATCTCCATCAGCGCCGCGCTGTTGGCGCGCAGACGATTATCGTCAAACAGGTTAAGCTGGGCGACGCCGCTGCTGAAAAAATCCGCCAGCATGACCCCGGCCTTCATATAGCGATACCCGTCGAGCCATATCCGCCCCAGCGCCTCCGTGGCGGCGCGGATGATATCGCGCGAGTCATTGGTGGGCGTCATCAGGGTGATAGAAGCCTGATTGCCGTAATAAATTTCGTTGTCAGCGTGCGGGCTGGTGCGCACAAACACGCTGATAAAACGACAGTATTGATGCTCGCCGCGCAGTTTCTCTGCGGCGCGCTCCGCATAGGCGCAAATCGCCTGATGCATCTCTTCATATTGGGTAATGCGGTGTCCAAACGAACGGCTACAGATGATTTGCTGCTTCGTGGGGGTGTACTCTTCCAGGTCAAGGCAGGGCTCGCCGCGAAGCTCGCGCGCCGTGCGTTCCAGTACCACGTTGAAATGTTTGCGAATGACCCACGAGGAGGCCTCCGCCAGCTCCAGCGCCGTGGTAATCCCCATTGCGTTCAGTTTTTTCGTGATGCGCCGCCCTACCCCCCACACCTCCTCTACCGGCACCTTTGCCAGCAGTTTACGCTGCCGCTCCCGGCCTGAGAGATCGACCACGCCGCCGGTGCCCGCCCACCGCTTCGCCGCATAGTTGGCCAGCTTCGCCAGCGTTTTGGTCGGGGCAATACCGACGCCAACGGTTAAGCCCGTATTTTTATAGACCTGCGTGCGCATCTGGTGTCCGAACGCTTCCAGTGCAAGGCAGTTACCGATCCCTGAAACGTTCACGAACGCCTCGTCGATCGAGTAAATTTCTATGGCCGGAGCCAGATCGGTCAGCGTCTGCATCACCCGACTGCTGAGATCGGCATACAGCGCATAGTTCGAGCTAAAGACGTAAACCCGTTCCGGAAACCGCTTCTCTTTGAATTTAAAATAGGGCTCCCCCATTTTTATGCCGAACTGCTTTGCCTCCGGTGACAGTGAAATAATGCAGCCGTCGTTATTGGACACCACCACGATGGGCTTCCCCTGCAGATCGGGGCGAAATACCTTCTCGCAGGAGGCATAGAAGCTGTTCACATCAACCAGCGCGAACATGTTTATGCGTTTTAAGCGTGTGGGTGACGACGCCGAAGATCTGCAGCTCCTCTTCGGACTGAAAGGTAATCGGCTGATAGCGGGCATTATGTGGCAACAGCCTCAGAACCGGGCGGGTCTGTAGCTCTTTCACCGTAAACTCACCGGCGACCGACGCCACGACGATGTCCCCATGTTCGGCATTTAACGAACGATCGACCACCAGCAGATCGCCGTCGCCGATCCCCGCGCCAATCATGGAGTCTCCACTCACCTTGATAAAATAGGTCGCACTGGGGTGTCTCACTGCCAGCCGGTTAAGATCGAGACGATCTTCCACATAGTCCTGCGCCGGACTGGGGAAACCACAGGCTACACGCTCTGCAAACAACGGTAATTCAATAGATTGGTTTGGATGATAAGAAAAGAGAGTGTCCATAATGCCTTTCTCGCCAGATACTGTATATAAATACAGTATTACGGATTATGGCCAGGGATCAAGGTCATTTCCGGAGGCGAACCCAAACGCGTTGAAGTGTCAGAAGATTTAAAACGCGCAAAGCCCGGAAGCGCCCTTCCGGCTTTGCGCCTGTGACGATCAGTCCATCAGCGTATTCAATGTTTCCAGTGCGTCAGGCGGCAGCTGCAGTTCCCCTGCCGCGAGGTTTTGCCGCAGATGCGCCACGGAAGAGGTGCCCGGGATCAGCAGGATATTTGGGGAACGCTGCAGCAGCCATGCCAGCGCAACCTG
>NZ_QPFW01000142.1:0-11124 GCF_008122455.1 Enterobacter sp. C6 | reverse complement strand
CGCCACCAGCCCGAGCGCCGGACGGGTGCCATAAATCAGGCGCGAGAGCAGGTCGCGCCCGTAGCTGTCGGTACCCAGCCAGTGCTGGCCGTTCGGTGCCTGTAAGCGCGCGGCGGTGTCCTGCCAGTTCGGGTCAAGCGGCGCGAGCCAGGGGGCGAACAGGGCGATAAACACCAGCAGCGCGATGGCCACCAGCCCGCAAAACGCGGCAGGGGAGCGGCGCAGGCGGCGTAAGAAAAGATAAAACAGCATCAGCGCACCCTGGGATCGGTCGCCCGCACAAGCAGGTCGGTAAGGTTATTGATCAGCACAAAGCAGACGCCAATCAGCAGCGTGCCGCCCATGATGGCGGTGGTGTCTCCGGCGAACAGGGCGGTGGTGAGGTAGCGCCCGATCCCCGGCCAGGAGAAGACGGTTTCGGTCAGTACCGCGCCCTCCAGCATGCTGGTGTAGGCGAGGGCGATCACCGTCAGCAGGGTGCCACGAATGTTTGGCAGCACGTGGTGCAGCAGGATGGTCATCTCCCCGGCTCCCTTGGCGCGGGCAAGCAGGATGTACTCCTTGTTCATTTCGCCGAGGCAGGCGGAGCGCGTCAGGCGGGTAATGCTTGCCAGCGAGTAATAGGCCAGCAGCAGCACCGGCAGCACCAGGTGGCTGAGGGCGTTGCGAAACGCCTCGCGGTCGCCGGAAAGCCAGGTATCCACCAGCGCAAAGCCGGTGCGCGGCTCGACGGTGAACTGCCAGATATCGTCCAGCCTGCCGGGACCCGCGCTCCACTGCAGCTTCGCGTAGAACAGGGCCAGCATCAGCAGGCCAAGCCAGAAGATCGGTACCGAGTTGCCGAGCAGGGTGAGGGTTCTGATGGCGAGATCGAGCGGCGAACCTGCGTAGCGGGCGCACAGCACCCCGGCAATCACGCCGAGCACGGCACCGATGATCAAGGCAAGGGTCGCCAGCTCCAGCGTGGCGGGGAAGGCGTGCAGCAGGTCCTGCAGCACCGGCTGTCCGGTGGCGCTGGCGGTGCCTAAATCACCGTGGGCGAGGTTTTGCAGATAGTGCCAGAACTGCACGGGCAGGGGTCGATCCAGCCCAAGCTGGTGGCGAACCTGATCGTACGTCGACTGGCTGGCGTGATCGCCGACGATCTGCAGCACGCGATCGACAGGTGAAAAGGCCGAAAGCGCAAACGTGACGAGCAGCAGCCCGAAAAGCGTGAGCAGCAGGGTCAGCAGACCCTGGAGCACGCGGGTGGAAAGATGTGGCATGGGAAAATCGTTATCCTGAAAATATGCACGGACGACCCCCTCTCCCCTTGGGAGAGGGCGGGGGTGAGGGGAAACAGGCGGCTCTGCTGCGCGATGTTGCCCTCACCCCAACCCTCTCCCACGGGAGAGGGAGAAGGACAAGGGCTACTTCGTAACGCGATCGTACCAGACCATATCCGCGTTCAGCCCCTGCTGATACCCCTTCACGTTATCGCGCACCACGATCTGGGTTTTGCCCTGATCGACGAACACGTACGGTGAGCTCTGCTGCAGCTGTTCCTGCATCTTCTTGTACAGATCCAGACGCTTCGCCGGATCCGGTTCGGCAACCGCCGCCAGCGTGGCCTTGTTCAGCTCAGGGATTTTCCAGCCGTTCAGACCGGCCACGGTGCTGGACTTCCCGTCGTTCCACGCGAAGGCGCTGGCGTTAGAGTGCGCATCGAAGTAGTCCGGGATCCACAGACGAATCGCCGCCTGATGCTGCTTAGCGCGCACGCGGGCATAGACCTGACTCCCGGCGGCAGGCAGCAGATCCACCTTCACGCCACCCTGCGCAAAGCTCGCCTGCATCGACTGGGCGATGGTGATAAACGGCGGCTTGTTCTCTACGTCCAGCGTGAAGTGCGCGTCCTTAATGCCCGCTTTGGCGAGAATGGCTTTCGCTTTTGCCGGGTCAAATTTAAACGGATTGTCTTCCAGCGCGCCCGGCAGACCGACCGGCAGGAAGCTCTGGTGAACAAAATACTGGCCTTTCAGCAGATTTTTAGTGATGCCGTCATAATCGACCAGCCAGCGCGAGGCTTCCCAGAAGGCCGGGTTGTTCAGCAGCGGGTTAGCGCTGTTGCCGGTGTTAAACACCAGGTAATTCTGCTCGGCGGACGGAATGCTCAGCACCTTCACGCCCGGCTTGCCGTCCAGCGCGCTTATCTGATCGGCCCCCAGATCGCGCGCCACGTCCGCATCACCCTGCTGGATCAGCAGGCGGCGTGAAGCAGGATCGGGGACGTTTTTAATGATGATGCTTTTGAGCTTCGGCGCGCCGCCGGGCGCGGAGTCGTTAGCTTCCAGCACGATGGCCTGATGCGGCTGATAGACGCGCATTTTGAACGCGCCGCTGCCCGCCGAGTGCATTTTCAGCCACGCGTTACCGAAGTCATTATCCTTCACGTTCGCGGCGACCTGCTTTTCATCGACGATAGAGGCAATCGGCGTGGAGAGAATATTAAGCGCCACCGACGGGCTGACGTCCGCCGTCCAGTGCAGCTGGAGGGTGTGATCGTTCACCTTTTTCAGCTGGCTGGCGATGTTGCTCGCGTCCCAGCCCAGCACGTTGAGGATAAAGGCCGGGGATTTGTTCAGCGTCACGGCGCGGGTGTAGGAGAAAATCACGTCTTCCGGGCGCAGCGGGTTGCCGGAGGCGAATTTCGCATCGGGTTTAAGCTTGATGGTCAGGGTTTTTGCTGCCGCGTCCGCTTCCCAGCTTTCCGCCAGAATCGGCGTGATTTTTTCCGGATTATCGCGGTCCGGCTGGACCAGACGCTGATAGAGGCTCGGCACGGTCTGGATGCTGGAGAGCTCGTTGGCTTCAGCCGGGTCGAGGCTCACGATGTCATCAAGCCCCTGGGCAACCACCAGCGTGTTGGGCGGAGTAGCGGCGTGGGTAGCGCCTGAGAGCGCAGCCAGCACCAGTAACGGCAACAGTTTTTTCGTCATAGCGATCCCTGAGAAGAATATATTGTGATTGTTTTATGCTCCGCTACGTTAGGTCGACTATGACATTCCGCAAAGTCGAAATTCAGCTTTGCTTATGCCTTCCGGGAATATCGCATGCGCTCGGGCTATTAAAACACGCTGCTTTTCGCGCACTTTTTAACCTGCTATAACAAATGCCTTACCTTTCAGGGAGTCACCGCCGTGCCCGAAATCAATCAACATGGTCAAACCGTTAACGATATCGTTCCCGACTGGAAAGGCGCGAGTGTTAACCCGCACGCCGCTGTTCGGCCAGTATTGCCGCCTGGAGCCGCTGGACGCCGATCGCCACGCGGCCGATCTCTATGAGGCCTACGCGCAGGGCGACGACAGCGACTGGACGTGGCTTGCCAGCACGCAGCCAGCGAGCGTGGAAGCCACCGCGCACTGGGTCATGGCGAAGGTGATGGACGATGAGCTGGTGCCGTTTGCCGTCATTGATTTACGCACCGAGCGTGCGGTGGGGCTTGTAAGCTATATGGCCAACGAGCGGCTGCTGGGGTCGGTGGAGATCGGGCACGTCACCTGGTCGCGCAAAATGAAAGGCTCCCGCATCGGCACTGAAACGGTGTGGCTGCTGCTGAAAAATGCGTTTGAGCACGGCTATCGGCGGCTGGAGTGGAAGTGCGATTCGATGAACGTGGCGTCGCGCAGGGCGGCGGAGCGGCTGGGGTTTGTCTGGGAAGGGCGCCTGCGCCAGAAGCTGGTGCGCAAAGGGCGCAACCGCGACAGCGATATGCTTTCTATTATTGACGGCGAATGGCCGCAAAGAGATGCGGAGTTGCGCGCCTGGCTGGCGGCGGAGAATTTTGACGACGACGGGCGTCAGATAAAGCGTCTTGAGGCGTTTCGGTTATAAGTTTTTTATGTAGGGTACAGCGTAAACGCGCGGCTAATCCGCGGAAATCGCGATTTCTATCAGGTTAGTTTTTCCTGACTGTAGCCCGCGCGCTACCGCTTCGGCGATATCTGCAGCCTCGGTTACCCGGCAGCAGTGGACGCCCATGGCGGTGGCCAGCGACTG
Source organism: Enterobacter sp. C6 (assembly GCF_008122455.1). Lineage (NCBI taxonomy): Bacteria > Pseudomonadati > Pseudomonadota > Gammaproteobacteria > Enterobacterales > Enterobacteriaceae > Enterobacter > Enterobacter sp. C6. The sequence continues at coordinate 7,083 of NZ_QPFW01000142.1, read as the reverse complement.
AAAATCGATATGCGGGTTCACCAGGTCCATCCCGATAAAACGCCCCAGCCGCGTTGAGCTGTAGTCGGCCTGGCTCTTCATAAAGTTTTTCAGGATGTTGTACTCCCTGTTATTCATGACGATAAAGGTGACCGGCAGATTTTCGTGTGCCGCCGTCCAGAGCGCCTGCGGCGAGTACAGGGAGGCTCCGTCACCTATCAGGCAGACCACCGGCTCCCGTCCGCGTCCCAGCGAGTGCCCTACTGAGGCAGGCATCCCCCAGCCCAGTCCGCCACCGCGCATAAAGTAGTAGCGCTGGTGCTGCTGGTCAGAGATGAACCGGCGGACATGCCGGGCGGTCGCTATCGCCTCATCCACGATGGTGGTACCCGCCGGAATGGACCGGATGACTTCCCAGGCTGCGACCATCGGGGAGATCGCCGGGCGTAGCCGCTCGGCGGCCAGACGTTCCTCCTGCTGCTGCCACTCCTTCTCCCGTTCGTCACGGGCTGCAACCAGCAGCCGCTGGTGGGCCAGCGCGCTGGCGATCAGGCGCTGCTTAAGCTTTGGCAAAAGTTCGTGCAGGGACAGTTTGATATCCCCCATCACCGAAAGGCGAGTGGCATAGGTGCGGCCAAGCTCGTGCATATCCGCCGAGAGCTGATACACCGCGCAGGTCGCCGGAATGGCCTCCCCCTCGCTGTACAAAATGGTGATCAGGCTTCTCCCGCCGATGATGAATACGGCATCGTAGGCATTGATGATGCTGGCGATTTCGCTGGCGGTGGTGGGCATATTGCCCCGCCAGAGCGCGTGCTGAGTGGGAAAAGGCAAATTCAGCGGCCAGGAGGAGCCATAGACGTGGGCGCTGAGCGCTTCCGCCAGCTGGACAATCTCCTGCGTCGAGCCGCTGGAGTGCACCTCATCGCCCGCCACAATCATGATCCTGCCGGGCGTAACCTGGCTCAGTTCTTCGGCCAGTTCGTCCAGCGAGCCCGCCACGGTGTGGTAGTTCACTTTAGAGGCCGTTTGTATCCCGGCGTCGCTGAGCTCTTCCATCACGTTCATTGGCAGAGAGAGCAGCACCGGACCGGCCGGAGGATAGCTGGCAGCGTGAAACGCGCGGCGTACCAGCACCGGGAGCTGGTCGGCGCTGGTGACCTCCTGCGCCCATTTCATGACCGGGGAGCCAATGGAAACAATATCATCATACAGCAGCGGGTCGCGGACGTAGTGCCGCGTATCCTGCTGTCCAACGGTGACCACCAGCGGGGTTTTCATGATCCGCGAATTAATCAGATTCCCCATGCCGTGCCCCAGACCGCTGGCGGTATGCAAATTGATAAAGCCCGTTTTGCCGGAGGCTTTCGCATAGCCGTCAGCAATCGCCACTACGGTGCTTTCCTGAAGCGCCAGAATATAGTGAATATTTTCATGGCGAAGCAGGGCATCAATGAGTGGAAGCTCGGTGGTACCGGGGTTGCCAAAAATATATTCCACGCCTTCACTCTCCAGCACTTCAAGGAGAATATCGGCACCCGTTCGCATATTGAGATCTGATAAGGACGTTAATGATTTAATCATAATGACACCTCATTCAGTATTATTTAACCCAGGCTAAAATTCTTCCTGCGTTGGACGAACAACAATTTCATTAATATCAACGTCGCCAGGCTGTTCAATAGCAAATAAAACCGCGCGGGCAATCGCGTCAGCCGGAATAGCCTGCTTATAAAACTCATGGAGAAATTTTTTGCTCTCTTCGTCAGAGCTACCGAATTGCAGTTCGCTCTCGACGGCACCGGGCGAAATAAGCGTCGTGCGGAGGGTTTTACCCGCCTCCTGACGTAAGCCTTCACTCAGCGCGCGGACGGCGAATTTCGTGGCGCTGTACACCACGCCGCCAGGCGCCAGCACCTTGATGCCCGCGACGGAGGCAACGTTAATAAAATGCCCACTGCCCTGACGCTGGAACACCGGGAAAGCGGCAGCGATGCCGTACAGCACCCCTTTCAGATTGGTATCAATCATCTTGTCCCATTCGTCGGTTTTCAGCTCGCTAAGGGGGGCGATAGCCATAAAGCCCGCGTTGTTGATCAGCACATCCACGCGCTGGTAGGCAGCAACGGCAGCGTCAATGGCGCGCTGAACCTCTTCCTGACGGGTGACATCGGCCTTCACGGCAATAGCCTTGCCGCCTTGCTGAATAATCTGATCCACTAAGGCATTAATTCTGTCCAGACGGCGCGCCACCAGCACCAGCGAAAACGCGTTATTCGCTAAATGGAGGGCAATCGCCTGACCAATACCGCTGCTGGCACCGGTAATGACAACAACCTTGTTTGCACTATTATTCATGATCTTATCTCGCTATTGAGTGATGCAAAAAATAAAAGGCAGAGAAGCGTTAATGAATAATGATAAATTCATTAACGCGGGTTTTTGATATATTGTGTATCGGGAGTGAAATGATGTTCGTTTAAAACTTAATGGAGTACGGAAGAGTCTGTCAATGTCGTTTTTTAATAATTAAATTAATTGCAGGCCTAATATTTAATTCTTATAGGTAACCGAGAATAGTATATAAATGAAATGGGGTCACGATAGCGGCCCTGCGAACAGGGCCTGAGGATTATAATTTGCCACTGTAAAGCACCGGGCCTGTGGGGAGTCCAGTGGGCGAGCCGCCCTCTGGTTCAAGGCTTATGGCTATCGTGGCGTCAGGAGGGAGCGTTGTGTTCCTGAGGGTGACGCGTGTGGGTATGTCGTTATGCAGCAGCCCCATGGATACCGGCGCCTGCCCGCCTGGGATCAGCCAAAGCTGTAGGCTGTGTTGCGCCGCGACGGCCGTTGGTCGAAGAGGGGCAATGCTCAGGTGCTGACGGCTGGCGTCCGCGCTGACGACCCACTGTCCGTGCTGTTGGGTATCGTTGAGTACCATCAGCGGAGCGAGTTCCGGGGTACGGATGGCATACCAGGCAACGACCGACAGGGCGGCGAGGGAGGCCGCAGCCATCCAGCCGACATAAGGCCGACTTTTGCGTAAAGGCTTTTTGGGCGGCAGATCGAGGGCGATTCTCTTCCACACCGTCTCGGGTGGAGAGACGGGCACAAGATGACTATCCAGCGTGCTGAACATTTCCTGCCAGTACGCCACGCGGGCGGCCAGAGCGGGTTCATGGAGGACCCTTTTCTGGAACTGAAGCCGCGCTCCTCCCCGCAGCGTGCCGAGGGCATACTCTGCTGCCAGCATGTCGTCGCGTTTTTCTGCGTCATTCATAGCCCGACACACTCCCGAAGATGGTCCATTGCCCGACGTATCCAGCTTTTCACCGAGCCCAGAGGCTGTTGGAGCCAGTCGGCAATGTCGCTGTGAGACATTCCCTGATAGTAGGCGAGCGTAATGCTCTGGCGCTGTTCGCTGCTCAAATGTTCGAGACACTGCCTGAGCCGTTCTGCCTGCACATCGTCGTGCCAGTTATTCTGCTCATCGTTCTCGCAAGGAAGAATCGCTTCGTTATACGCCGTCTCGCGGTCGGCAGCGCGGGTTTGCCCGCTGCGCAGCCAGTCAATACAGCGGTTGCGCACAATGTGCGTAAGCCAGGTCATCGGGGAGCTCAGTGCAGCGTTGTAAGTTTCGGCTTTACTCCAGACGGTGATAAAACAGTCGTGAAGGATCTCTTCTGCCCACGCGCGGTCACGCAGCATGCGCAGCGCGACGGCAAACAGGTGTGGCGACGTGAGTCGATAAAGTTGTTCAAATGCACGGCGATCGCCGTTTGCGACCGCCTGCATTAATTTCAGTTGCTGTTCAGCCAGCGCGTTATCCATGTTTTTCCCGGAAGGCAACGTCACACTTCCGAAGTATAGACAACTACTTAGGCATCAGGACGGTATCAATCACATCGATCACGCCGTTTTTTTGATGAACGTCATAGGTGCTAATGTTCGCCACATTGCCTTTACCATCCTTAAGCTGAATATTGTGCGGGCCGTTGCTCATGATCCACAGCGGCTGACCGTTAACGGTTTTCAGCTCCGCGTGGCCGCCGCCCTGTTTAATTTTCTGCTCCAGCGCTTTCATATCGTAATTACCGGCGACCACGTGATAGGTCAGGATGCTGGTGAGCGTGGCTTTGTTTTCGGGTTTGACCAGGTTTTCGACCGTGCCGGCAGGCAATTTCGCAAACGCCGCATTGGTCGGCGCAAACACGGTGAATGGCCCTTTGCTCTGAAGCGTATCCACCAGTCCAGCCGCTTTGACGGCGGCCACCAGCGTGGTGTGATCTTTCGAGTTTATGGCGTTTTCAACAATATTTTTGCTCGGGAACATTTCCGCTCCGCCTACCATCACGGAGCCTGACGTCATGGCGGCTGATGCGCCTGCACAGAAGAGTAAAGCGCTGGTTACGAATGCAACACGGGTTAGCTTTTTCATCATCTTTCCTCGGATTGGGGAGCAAAGGGGTTGCTCACTGACTGATATACGAGGGGCGGGTGGAAACTGGATGCAGGAAAATAAAAATAAATTATTGAAGGGGGGGATCCCCTCTCCCCTATGGGGAGAGGGCCAGGGTGAGGGGAAATATCCTCAGCGATGAACAGGTGCCCCGTTCGCCACATAATACGCGGCCGTGCTCTTCGCCAGCGGCTCGCGTCCGCGAATGACGTCGGCAATCTTTTCGCCGATCATAATGGTGGTGGCGTTCAGGTTGCCGGTGATGATCTGCGGCATAATCGACGCATCCACCACGCGCAGCCCTTCCAGCCCGTGAACGCGGCCTTCGCCGTCGACCACCGCCATCTCGTCGTAACCCATCTTGCAGGTGCCGCACGGGTGGAAGGCGGTTTCGGCGTGGTTGCGCACGAACTCGTCCAACTGCTCGTCGGTCTGGCAGTCAATACCCGGACTGATTTCACGGCCGCGGTACTTGTCCAGCGCGGGCTGGTGCATGATCTCGCGGGTGATGCGGATCGCGTCGCGGAACTCCTGCCAGTCCTGCTCGTGGGACATATAGTTGAACAGGATCGCCGGATGCTGGTGCGGATCGCGCGACTGGATGCGCACGTGTCCACGGCTCGGGGAGCGCATGGAGCCGACGTGGCACTGGAAGCCATGTTCTTTCACCGCGTTCGAGCCGTTGTAGTTAATCGCCACCGGCAGGAAGTGGTACTGAATGTTCGGCCATTCAAACTCTTCACGGCTGCGGATAAACCCGCCCGCTTCGAAGTGGTTGCTCGCCCCCACGCCGGTGCCGCCAAACAGCCACTCGGCGCCAATCTTCGGCTGGTTCCACCACTGCAGGGCAGGGTAGAGGGAGACCGGCTCTTTGCATTCGTACTGGAGGTACATCTCCAGGTGATCCTGCAGGTTTTCGCCCACGCCGGGCAGATCGTGTACCAGCGGGATATCGAACTGTTTCAGCAGGTCAGCGTTGCCCACGCCGGAGCGCTGGAGGATCTGCGGGGAGGCAATCGCCCCGGCGCTCAGCAGCACTTCTTTTTTTGCCGTCGCTTTGGATGGGATGGTGCTTTCACCCTCCAGCCACTCGACGCCCACCGCGCGCTTGCCCTCAAAGAGGATGCGATCGGTCATGGCGTGGGTGCGGATGGTCAGGTTTGGGCGCGGTTTCGCCTGATCCAGATAGCCGCGCGCGGTGCTGGCGCGTCGGCCCTGCGGCGTGACCGTGCGGTCCATCGGGCCGAAGCCTTCCTGCTGATAGCCGTTAAGATCGTCGGTACGCGGATAGCCCGCCTGCACGCCCGCCTCCACCATTGCCTCAAACAGCGGGTTCACGCCCGGTTTCGAGGTGGTGACGCTCACCGGACCGTCGCCGCCGTGGTAGTCGTTCGGCCCCACGTCGCGCGTCTCGGCCTTGCGGTAGTAGGGCAGGCAGTTGAGGTAGCTCCAGTGCTCCAGACCCGGCTCTTTTGCCCAGTGGTCGAGGTCCATCGCGTTACCGCGGATGTAGCACATGCCGTTGATCAGCGACGAGCCGCCCAGCCCTTTGCCGCGCCCGCACTCCATGCGGCGGTTGTTCATGTACGGCTCTGGTTCGGTTTCGTACGCCCAGTTGTAGCGCTTGCCCTGCAGCGGGAACGCCAGCGCGGCGGGCATCTGGGTGCGGAAGTCAAAGCGGTAATCCGGTCCGCCTGCTTCAAGCAGCAGGACGGTGGTGTTCGGATCTTCAGTCAGTCGTGTAGCCAGCACGTTGCCGGCAGAGCCGGCCCCGATAATGATGTAGTCAAATTGCAAATAAACCTCCCGGTTAAAATATGGACTGGAATTTACCCATCTCAACCTGGATGGACTTCACCTGGGTATAGCTCTGCAGCGTCATCACGCCATTCTCGCGGCCAATGCCGGAGTGCTTGTAGCCGCCGACCGGCATCTCTGCGGCGGATTCACCCCAGGTGTTGATCCAGCAGATGCCCGCTTCGAGCTGATGAATGGTGCCGTGGGCGCGGTTCAGGTCGGCCGTGACGATGCCTGCCGCCAGCCCGTAGTCGGTGTCGTTGGCGCGGCGAATCGCTTCCTCAATGGACTCATAGGTCAGGATGGACATCACCGGGCCGAAGATCTCTTCGCGCACGATGGTCATCTCGTCGGTGCAGTCGGTGAACACGGTCGGGGCCACCCACGCGCCGTTATCGAAGCCTTCGCCCTTCAGCACGTCGCCGCCGCACAGCACGCGCGCGCCTTCCTCTTTGCCTTTGGCGATGTAGCGCATCACGCTGTCGCGGTGCGGGAAGCTGACCATCGGACCAAAGTTGGTAGCTTCATCGAACAGATCGCCCGCGCGGATGCGGCCCACGCGCTCAACGATTTTCTGCTCAAACGCGGCTTTAAATTTCTCGGGCACGAACACGCGGGTGCCGTTGGTGCACACCTGGCCGGAGCTGAAGAAGTTGGCCATCATGGCGATGTCCGCAGCGAGATCCAGATCCGCATCGTCAAAAATAATCAGCGGCGATTTGCCGCCCAGCTCCATTGTCACCTCTTTCAGGGAGGAGGCCGCGGCGTTCGCCATCACCTTTTTGCCGCTGGCGACGCCGCCAGTAAAGGAGACTTTGGTGATGCCCGGATGCTCGGTCAGGTAGTGG
>NZ_QPFW01000141.1:0-10820 GCF_008122455.1 Enterobacter sp. C6 | reverse complement strand
GTTCACCCTGATCCAGACCCGCCAGCGACGCATCCACCATATCGTCGGTGGTCATTACCGAACCTTCCGGCAGATCGTCCACCGTGACGCCTGAATGGCTCCAGATTTCCGTCGCCGTGGCGGCGGGCAGCACGGCCTGAATGCGCACGCTGCTCTCGGCAAATTCTTCCTGTAACCCACGGGTAAAGCTCAGTACCCACGCCTTGGTGGCGCTGTAGAGCGCGCTTCCCGCCCGGACGTGCAGGGCCAGCACGGAGGCGATATTGATCAGCGTGCCGCGATTATTCTGCGCCAGACGGGGCAGGATGGCGTAGGTCAAACGCATCAGCGCCGTGGTGTTCAGGGTGTTAATGGCCTGATGCTGCGCTACCTCGCCCGCGAGGAACGGTGCCATCTGCGCGGTGCCCGCGTTGTTGATGAGCGTATCAATGGCGGTATTGCTGCGCAGCTCCTCTTCCACGGCGCTGATCCCGGCTTCATCGGTAAGATCGGCCACCAGAATATCGACGGCCACGCCATAGCGTGCGCGCAGGTCGGCGGCGAGGGTTTTCAGGCGATCCTCGCGGCGAGCGACCAGCACCAGGTTGGCACCGCGCGCGGCAAGACGATCGGCATAAACGGCGCCAATCCCGGAGGAGGCACCCGTGATCAGGGCTGTGGTGATTTGCGTAGTCATCGTGTGTTACCTCAAAGCAAAGTGGGTTATTTGGTTTCAAGATGAAACTGAATTAACTCTCTGCTATTTGGTTTTATAATGCAACCATATTGGCGATCATTTTGTGCTTTTGCCGTCGGGAACGGTCAGGAGGGGAGTTTAGCCATGATCTCTTCAGGCGTCAGTTCGCGCCCATCGTCGGCGATAAGCGCCAGTTTGCGCAGGGGTTTGCGCTGTTCGGAATCGACCAGCACGGTGCCGCATTCGTTTTCAGCAAACAAAAATTCATTCCCCCACTGGGACAGGGCAACCAGCACGGTTTGCAGGGCGCGTCCCTTGTCGGTCAGGACATACTCCTGCCAGGCGCTGCCGTCGGAGGCGGGCTGAAGCCGGAGAATGCCTTCGTCTACCAGCAGCTTGAGCCGCGTGGTCAGCATGTTTTTCGCAATACCGAGGCTTTTCTGAAACTCGCCGAAGCGTTTAATCCCGCGGAGCGCGTCGCGGACGATCAGCAGCGACCACCAGTCGCCGATGATATCCAGCGAACGGGCGACGGGGCAGGTGCTCTCTTCGAGGCGGGTACGTTTCACGATCAATTCTCCGGTAGGGTATGGTTTTATTATAAAACTAATTGGCACACACCGTAAGCACGTTAATCATCAGTTTGAGAAATGCTTCCCGGAAAATTGTGACGAACCTGTCACACTGAACGCGACATTTTAAAACGAGTGAGGAATTAGGGATGAGAAAAGCACTACTCGCGCTGGCAGTCGCCGGTTCCATTTCAGCAACGTTTGGCGTGCAGGCGCAAGAGACGCCGGAAGGGTATCAGCTGGAGCAAGTTTTAATCATGAGTCGCCATAACCTGCGTGCGCCGCTCGCCAATAACGGCAGCGTGCTGGAGCAGTCCACGCCGAAACAGTGGCCGGAATGGGAAGTACCGGGCGGCCAGCTCACCACCAAAGGCGGCGTGCTGGAAGTGTATATGGGCCATTACATGCGCGAGTGGCTGGCGCAGCAGGGGATGGTGAAGACGGGAGAATGTCCAGCGGCGGATAGCGTTTACGCTTATGCCAACAGCCTGCAGCGTACCGTCGCCACCGCACAGTTCTTTATCACCGGCGCGTTCCCGGGCTGCGACGTTCCCGTGCACCATCAGGAAAAAATGGGCACCATGGATCCGACCTTCAATCCGGTGATTACCGACAACTCACCGGAATTCCGCGAAAAAGCGCTGAAGGCGATGGAGGCCGAGCGGCAGAAAATGCAGCTCGCAGACAGCTACAAACTGCTGGAGCAGATGACAAACTACGCCGATTCGCCGTCGTGCAAGGAGAAAAAAGTCTGCTCGCTGGCGGATGCGAAAGATACCTTCAGCGCCGACTATGAAAAAGAGCCTGGCGTATCCGGGCCGCTGAAGGTGGGTAACTCGCTGGTGGATGCGTTCACGCTGCAATATTACGAAGGCTTCCCGGCCGACCAGGTGGCCTGGGGTGAAATCAAGACCGACCAGCAGTGGCGCGTGCTGTCGAAGCTGAAGAACGGCTATCAGGATTCGCTGTTTACCTCCACCGAGGTGGCGCAAAACGTGGCGAAGCCGCTGGTGAAATATATCGATAAAACCCTGGTTACCGACCAGGCGAAAGCACCTAAGATCACCCTGCTGGTGGGGCATGACTCGAACATTGCTTCCCTGCTCACCGCCCTGGATTTCAAACCGTATCAGCTGCACGACCAGCAGGAGCGCACCCCGATTGGCGGCAAAATTGTCTTCCAGCGCTGGCACGACAAAAATGCCAACCAGGAGCTGATGAAAATTGAGTATGTCTACCAGAGCTCAGAGCAGCTGCGTAACGCCAGCGTGCTGTCGCTGCAGTCTCCGGCGCAGCGCGTGACGCTGGAGCTGAAGGGCTGCCCGGTGGATGCGAACGGCTTCTGTCCTGTCGATAAATTCAATGCGGTGATGAATAACGCGGCGAAATAAAAGAGAACCCCCCGCGTGATGGCGGGGGGAAACGCTTAGACGTTTTTACGTTCGATGGTTTGCTCGCCCCAGAAGAGCGAGTCTTTGTCCGTTTTTTCGAAGGCGCGCACCAGCACCTCATCGTTACCTTCCTCCCAAATTTGCTCGGCCAGCTTTTCATCGTACTTCGCGACTTCAAAGATAGCTTCGGCAATCTCCGGAGAGGTGTTGCGTAAACTTGCCCATTCGCCCACGTGGTGAGCTTTGGATTCTTGAGTTGGCATGCTTGTCCTCCTGTTGGGTGTTAGCCGTTCAGTTTTTTGGCCAGACCCGCGACATATTCACCCTGATAGCGGGCAATAGACAGTTCTTCATTGCTTGGCTGACGTGAGCCATCCCCACCGGCAATGGTGGTTGCGCCGTACGGCGTACCGCCGCGCACCTGGGAAACGTCAAACAGCTCCTGTGCGCCGTAGCCAATCGGCACAATCACCATCCCGTGATGAGCAAGGGTAGTCCAGGTTGAGGTAATCGTCTGCTCCTGGCCGCCGCCGGTCCCGGTAGAGCTGAATACACTCGCGAGTTTGCCGTAAAGCGCCCCGGATGCCCAAAGTCCGCCGGTTTGATCGAGGAAGGTGCGCATCTGGCCCGACATATTGCCGAAGCGGGTCGGGGTGCCGAAGATAATGGCATCATAATCCGCCAGCTCCTGCGGGGTGGCGACCGGGGCGTTTTGTGTTTTACCCCCGGCTTTCAGGAAGGCTTCCGCCTGCATGGTTTCCGGTACGCGTTTGACCACAACCTCAACGCCATCAACCCTGTTTGCACCTTCTGCTACCGCGTGAGCCATGGTTTCAATGTGTCCATACATGGAATAATAGAGCACCAGAACTTTTGCCATTTTGCATCACTCCTCGTTGGTTTTTCTGACAGCGGATCGCTGCGTTCTTTTAAAGATATGTCATCACAGCCAGACTGCAAAAATGAACGCCATTTATTTGATTTATAACAACATGCGTAGAAAAATGACTTTGTAGCAAAATGATACAACTTTCCCGGTGCGGATTTTTAAAATGATAAGAAAGGTTTATGCATCCCCGTCGCGTCATCTCACCCGAAAGGCTGAGTTCATGTTGCAGAATATTACCTGCGGCTTGCCGGATAGCGGCATTCCACTAAGCTTAGTTTCACGCGGCACAGATAAAGGCACTGTCCTTGTGTTGCGAGGTGAAAGAATCCTCTTTTACTGAATGCAATATGATGTCTAATGTTTCACATTCTGGAGGTTAGAGATGGCAAACCATCGTGGTGGTTCAGGTAATTTCGCAGAAGACCGTGAAAGAGCATCAGAAGCAGGCCGTAAAGGTGGCCAGCATAGCGGGGGTAACTTCAAGAATGACCCGCAACGCGCATCTGAAGCTGGCAAGAAAGGGGGTAAAAACAGCCACGGCAGCAGCAGTAAGTAACACGCCGGGTTGAACCCCTGCCGCCGGGATCTCCCGGCGGTTTTTTTATTTCTGCAACATTGAACTGTAACCAAAGGCAACGCACACTACAGAATTGTTCTAACTTGCTGGTGCCGCATGTCTGTCTCACGCTTTAAATTCTCCGTAAAACCGCAGGAAGCCATCCTCATTCTCATCACCATGTTCTGGGGCGGGACGTTTCTGGCCGTTCAGTACGCGGTGACCCTCAGCGATCCGTTCTTCTTCGTTGGTCTGCGCTTTGCGACGGCGGCGCTTGCCGTAGGGCTGATTTCGCTTAACACGCTGCGGGGTCTGACGCTCAAAGAGCTGAAGGCCGGCGTGGCCATTGGTGTCGCGATAGCGATGGGCTACAGCCTGCAGACGTGGGGATTGCAGACCATCTCCAGCAGCAAATCCGCGTTTATCACCGCGATGTACGTGCCGCTGGTGCCGCTATTGCAGTGGCTGTGCCTGGGGCGGCTGCCCGGTCTGATGTCCTGTATTGGCATCGTGCTGGCGTTTATCGGTCTTATTTTGCTGGCCGGGCCGGAAAACAACCTCCTGGCGCTGGGGCCGGGCGAGATCATCACCCTCGTCGGGGCGGTTGCGATTGCGGCGGAAATTATTCTGATTAGCGCCTGGGCGGGCAAGGTGGACGTCAAGCGGGTTACGGTAGTACAGCTCGCTACCGCGTCGCTGGTGGCGTTTGCGACGATGGTTCCGGCAGGGGAGTCCGTACCGCCGATGTCCACCGGCCTGGTCGTGGTGGCGCTGGGGCTGGGTATTTTCAGCGCCATTATTCAGGTCACCATGAATTGGGCGCAGCGCAGCGTATCGCCGACCCGCGCGACGGTGATTTATACCGGTGAACCGGTCTGGGCGGGCATTTTCGGGCGACTGGCCGGGGAACGTCTGCCGCTGCTGGCCCTGGTGGGCGCGGCGTTTATTGTCGCCGGGGTGCTGGTGAGCGAGTTGAAGCTCAGAAAACGTCGGAGCCAGGTGAGCGATATGACAGCTGAAGAAGGTTTAGATTGAAAAAATAGACGGGTTTATCTACGATGTGTACGGATAATTACCGTACACGATGAAGTAAATCATGCCAGTACTTAAAAAACAGCGTATCGATCTTCGCTTAACGGACGAAGACAAAACAATGATTGAAGAAGCGGCGGCGATGACGAACCAAACGATCACCCAGTTTATGGTGAACAGTGCGTCAGAGCGCGCTGCGGAGGTCATCGAACAGCATCGGCGTCTCGTCTTAAACGAAGCATCATGGAATGCGGTGATGGATGCCATCGACAATCCGCCAGAGCCAAATGAACGCCTGAAGCGAGCGGCAAAACGTCTTCGAAACATGGAGTGAAGCGTCGTGGACAATCTCACGGTCGAAATGTTTTCAGAGGGAAAAGATTATGATTTCAGGGATTTCGATTGTGGTGAACCCTCGCTAAATGTCTTCCTCACAGAACATCTGGTGCGTCAGCACAATGGGCGTATTTTACGAGGCTATCTGCTTAAAGAGCGCGATCGTCCGCGAGTCCTGGGCTATTACACGTTGTCTGGGAGCTGTTTTGAAAAAGCGATGCTGCCTTCTAAGACTCAGCAGCGTCGGATCCCTTATAGCAACGTACCGAGCGTAACGCTGGGACGTCTGGCGATACATAAAGACCTGCAGGGACAGGAGTGGGGAACGACGCTCGTCACGCATGCCATGCGGGTTGTCTATCTGGCATCGCAGGCGGTGGGCGTACACGGAATATTTGTTGATGCACTCAATGACCGGGCAAAACGATTTTATCTGAAGCAGGGTTTTATTCCGCTGACGGGTGAAAACAGCCATTCTCTTTTCTTTCCTACAAAATCTATCGAACGACTGTTTGAGCAGGCGTGATTTCCTGACATTAGGGTGTTCTTACGGAACGTAAAGGTCGGGTAAGGCATAGCCTTCACCCGACATTGAGATTTCACGAATCCTGACGCACCACCTCGCCCTGCGGCGCAGCAGCCATCCGGCGGCTCAGCAGGACGTTAAGCAAGATCGCGCCGAAGGTCGCCGTGCCAATCCCGCCGATCGTAAAGCCGCCCAGCGTCAGGGCAAAATCGCCCGCGCCCAGCACCAGCGTGACCGCCACCATAATCAGGTTGCCGTTCTGGCTGAGATCGACCCGATGCTGCACCCAGATGCGCGCGCCGGCCACGGCGATCAGCCCAAACACCACGATTGAGGCCCCGCCGATCACCGGTGACGGAATGGTGTGGATCAGCGCGCCGAACTTCGGTGAGAAGCCGAGCAGCATCGCCATCACCGCCGCCGCCACGAAGACCAGCGTCGAGTAGACTTTGGTCACCGCCATTACGCCGATGTTTTCGGCATAGGTGGTGACGCCGCTGCCGCCCACGGAACCAGAGAGCATGGTTGCCAGCCCGTCGCCGACGAACGCGCGGCCCATGTACGGATCCATGCTGCGCCCGGTCATTCCCGCGACCGCCTTCAGGTGACCTAAATTCTCTGCCACCAGGATCACCGCCACCGGTGCGATAAGCATCATCGCCTGAGCGTTAAAGGTGGGCGAGGTCACTTTCGGCAGGCCGAACCAGGCGGCCTGATGCAGCAGGGTAAAATCAACCGGCTTGCCGAGACCAAAAACGTTCGCCAGCAGGGCATACACCAGACAGGCAACAATCAGCCCGACCAGAATCAGCAGCCGCTGGATCATGCCTCGAGTGAACACCGCCACCAGGCCGATGCACAGCACGGTGATCACCGCCATCCAGCTTTCAAACGGCGAGGCGGAGACGCTTCTGACCGCAATCGGGGCGAGGTTCAGGCCAATCGCCATCACCACGGCGCCCGTTACGACCGGGGGCATCATGCGCTCGATCCAGCGCGTACCGATCTTCATCACTACCAGACCAATCAGGGTATACACCAGACCGCAGGCGATGATGCCGCCGAGGGCCACGCTCAGGTTGGGGTTGATCCCCTGGCCGTTAAACCCGGTGGTGGCAATAACCACGCCGACAAAGGCGGCGCTGGATCCCAGATAGCTGGGCACGCGCCCGCCGGTGACGAAAAAGAACAGCAGCGTGCCGATACCGGACATCAGAATCGAGAGATTGGGATCGAGCCCCATCAGCATCGGCATCAGCACCGTGGCGCCAAACATCGCAACCGCGTGCTGGACGCCCATCACCATCGTCTGCCCGAGCGGGAGGCGTTCATCCGGCGCGACCACGCCTGCTTCTGTGGAGGTCGATTTCAACTGCCAGTGGGGAAATCCGAACATGGTCTGTCTCCTTAGAGCGGGTTAACAGGCGGGGCGCATAAGCGCGTGGTAGCCGCGGTCAAACCACACCAGCCCTTGCGGCGCGGGGTGGCGAATAATCGAAACAATGTCGCAAAACAGAATGTCATGGGTACCGACGCTCACCACCTGGCTGATGCGGCAGTCAAACGAGGCCAGCGCATCCTCCAGACGCGGGCAGCCGGTGTCGCCCGTCTGCCAGCGGGCGGCGGCGAAGCGTTCTTCCATCGGCGTTTTGCCGCCAAACAGGTTTGAGAGCGGCTCCTGCCCGGCGCTCAGGGTATTCACGCACAGCGTGCGGTTTTCGCGGAACGTCGGCCAGACGGACGCGCCGCGGTTCAGGCACACCAGCAGGGTGGGCGGGGAATCCGTGACGCTGCACACCGCGCTGGCGGTGAAGCCTGCCATCCCCGCGGGACCGTCGGTGGTGATGATATTCACCGCCGCGCCGACGCAGGCCATGGCGTCGCGAAAGGTTTGTTTATCCGGTGTCGTCATCATCGCTCCTTACGCCAGCCCGCAGGCATCGTCGAAGGTCAGGCGCGGCAGGCGGCCGTAAAGTTTGCCCGGGTCGCCGTAGCCAATGTTGATCAGCAGATTGCTTTTAAGCGTCGTGCCGGTGAAAAAGGCCTCGTCGACCCTTTGTCTGTCAAAGCCCGACATCGGGCCGGTGTCCAGCCCCAGCGCGCGACAGGCGAAAATCAGGTAGGCGGCCTGCAGCGAGCTGTTGCGAAAAGCCGTCTCTTCCGCCAGCGCGGGGCTTGCGGTAAACCAGCTTCTGGCATCGCCGTGCGGGAACAGTTCAGGCAGGCGCTCGTAGAATTCACTGTCCCAGGCGACAATCGCCGTGACCGGAGCGGTGAGCGTTTTCTCCAGGTTGCCGCTGGAGAGCGCCGGGCGCAGCTTCTCTTTTCCCTCCGTGCTTCTCACAAACACAATGCGCGCCGGAGAGCAGTTGGCGGAGGTTGGCCCCCATTTCATCAGGTCGTAGATTTCGCGCAGCGTCTCGTCGCTGACGGCAATATCCTGCCAGCCGTTATGGGTGCGGGCGCCGGTAAACAGCGTTTCCAGCGCGGTGGGATTAATGGCTTCGCTCATTACAGCTCCTTCATAAAGCGTGTTCATGACTGTGCAGCAGGCTGGCCAGCCCGTTCAGCAGCAGGGTGTTAAAGGTGTCCGGCTCGGTGACGTTGCAGGCATGTCCTCCCTGGCGCATCACCGCGCTGTGGCTGTGCGGGATCGCTGCCTGCAGCTCAGACGAGCAGACAGAGGGCACCAGCATGTCGTCGGCGGAACAGATGATCTGTACCGGGCAGCGGATGCGTGCGGCGTGGCGGCTGAAGTCGACCTTTTTCAGGGCGCTGAGCCGGTGCAGCAGGTTGGTTTCTCCCTGAAAGTGGACCAGCGCCAGGGCTTCTTCGGCCTCCAGGCGGGGGGCGCGGGCGGCCATCCAGTCTGCCGGGTAGAGAAACAGCGGCTGCGCCTCAACCCACGCCTGCGGGCCACCGTAATGCAGCAGGCGCTCGCGGACCTGAAAGCAGCGACGGGTGTGGGCGTTGAGGGTCAGCCAGCCGTTGACGCACACCAGCGCGGTGAGGGCGTCGGGCCTGTCGAGGGCCAGCTGCAGGCCGACCAGCGCCCCCAGCGCGTGGCCGACGATGCTGTAGCGCGCGATCCCGGCCTCAGCCAGCGCCTGGGCCAGTTCGTCCGCCATCTGTGCCAGGCTGTAGCCTTCCGGCAGGGCGTCGGGGTTATTGCCCGTTCCGCGCTGGTCACAGCACACCACCTGATACTCCGGTTCCAGCGCGGCCAGCTGGGGCAGCCAGTAGCTGCCGCTGCCGCCGAGACCGGCTATAAGGACCACCACGGGCGCCCCCTCATACGGGGGCGGTGAGACGGAGAGTTTCATGGCTGCCTCACTTCGCGATGTGCGCAACGGTGGCGATTTCAACCAGCGCGTCCGGCTTCACCAGCCCGCACTGAATGCAGAACCGGGCCGGCTTATCGCCGGGGAAGAACTCCGCGTAGATTTCATTAATCGCGGCGTAGTTTTTCCAGTCGGTGATAAAGATGCTGTTGAAGGTCACATCCTCCATCGTGCCACCCGCCGTTTCGATCACGGTTTTGATCGTCTCCAGCACGTGGCGGGTTTGCGCCTTTGGGTCGTTGATAAACACCACGTTGTTGTCTTTATCAAACGGCAGCGTGCCGGAGACATACACCACGCCGTCGGCAAGGGTGCCGGGGACAAACGGGGCGATGGGCGTGCTGGTGCCCGGCGGGATAATTACGGATTTCGGCATCGTGTGTCTCCTCAGGCGATACGGGCGATCGGGGGATTCAGGGCGTCGCAGAAATCCGCAACGTTACTGACCCAGCCAAAAAAGGTTTCGATATTGAACAGGGCCGCCTTCTGGGCGAAATCCGGCCCGGCCTGATGAGTCGCGTCTTCAAGCACCACGCCGAAATACTCGAGGAAAAAGCCGTCGCGCAGGGTCGACTCCACGCAGACGTTGGTGGCAATGCCGGTGAAGACCAGGTGGCGAATGCCCCGGCTGCGCAGCAGGCTGTCGAGCGGCGTGTTGAAAAAGCCGCTGTAGCGCGGTTTCGGCAGGACGATATCACCCGCCTGCGGGACCAGCTCATCCACCAGCTGATAATCCCAGCCGCCCTTAGCCAGCAGTTTGCCCTGCAGCTCGGGCCGCTTGCGCATGGTTTTCAGGGCGTTCGACTTGTGGAAGTTGGGCGAGCCGGGGCCGCCTGCCTCAACGTACTGGTCGTCCCAGCCGTTCTGGAACCAGATAATGAGCATCCCCGCGGCGCGCGCGGCGGCGACGGCGGTTTTAATGTTCTCAATCACCGGTCGGGTGGCGGAGACGTCGAACCCCGCCAGATCCAGATAGCCGCCCTGGCTGGCGTAGGCGTTTTGCATGTCCACCACGATCAGCGCGCTCTGCTGCGGCGCAAAGGTGATGGCTTCCGGACGTGCGTTAAGGGTTGTCATTACGCTACCTCCTTCGTGACGGCAGGAATGTGGGCGCGGCACTGCATCAGCGGCTGGATGCGCTCGCCGAAGGTTTCCACGCCGGTGAGGAAGTCATCGAAGGTCAGCAGGACGCCTTCCGCCCCGGGAACGGCCGCCACTTCATCGAGCATTCTCGCAACACTGGCGTACGAGCCGACCAGGGTGCCCATGTTGATATTGACGGCGGAGGTCGGGTCGGCCATCTGACGAACGTTGGTATCCGCCCCGGAGCGGGTATCCTTCTGGCTCTGCTCGGTGAGCCAGCTCAGGGCTTCCTCGTCGGCGCCGTCCTTATAGCGCTCCCATTTTGCGCGCGCCGCGTCGTCGGTTTCGTCGGCAATCACCATAAACAGCACGTAGGAGCCCACGTCGCGCCCGGTTTTGTCGGCGGCTTCTTTCATGC
>NZ_QPFW01000140.1:0-10650 GCF_008122455.1 Enterobacter sp. C6 | reverse complement strand
GGCTTTGCGGTCGTGGCCAGTGAAGTGCGCACCCTGGCGCAGAAAAGCGCGGTGGCGGCCAAGGACATCGAAAGCCTGATCGCGCAGTCGGTATCCAGCGTGAAAAATGGTGCGGAGCTGGTGAGCCGCTCCGGCGAGGTGATTGACTCGATTATTTCATCGGTGAATAAAGTAAATACGCTGATGGAGCAGATCTCCGTCGCCTCCGAAGAGCAGAGCCGCGGGATCAGCCAGGTCGGGCAAGCGGTGACCGAGATGGACGGCGTGACGCAGCAGAATGCCGCGCTGGTGCAGCAGTCCGCCGCGGCAGCGGCCTCGCTGGAAGAGCAGGCGCAGCAGCTATCGCGGAGTATTTCGAGTTTTAGTTTGCCGGTGCAGGCTTGATGGTATGAAGGAGGCTCCTGGGGGGAGCCTTTTTTGTATCTGGTGTAACCCTTTCTGTATAATTCAGGACGTCTCTACAGGCAGCACGAATCTACTAGTAATTATCGCCAGGGAAAATTATGTTAATTATTTTTAGTGGGCTACCCGGCAGTGGTAAAAGCACTGTTGCAAAAATCGTTACTCAAAGGCTGGGGGCTGTTTATCTGCGGGTTGATACCGTTGAGCAGGCCATTCGGTCGGTCTCTGAACCTGGTCAAAAAATTGGACCGGAGGGATATTTTGCCCTCTATGGTTTAGCGAGTGAGAACCTTAAGCTGGGCTCCACCGTTGTGACCGATTCCGTTAATGATATTAACCTTGTGCGAGATGCTTTCCGCAATATTGCTCTGTCGTTGAATGTCCCTTTCCTGGAAGTTGAAATTGTCTGCTCAGACGAAAAAGAACATCGTTATCGCGTAGAGAACAGAGTCTCTGATATCCCAGGGCTCACGCCTCCTGACTGGGGACAGGTAAAAAACCGTGAGTACGAACCCTGGGAGAGAGAACATCTCATATTGGACACTGCTGTGTTATCAGCGGCAGAGTGTGCAGATAAAATCCTGGAAATAAGGCATAAGATTGCGCTTAACTGGTCTTAAATGATGGACAAGCGCCTGCAATGGCTTAACTGCTTTGAGGATTCGCCTGAATTCAGCATAATTGGCTTCAGGAAATAAAAAGCTTCGTTTTTTACCGGCAACGTAAACCGCAGCGCAATCAGAAATCGGAACCGCGCATTGGAAGAATTAATTCTCAACATGAATTGAGGGGGCAACATCGAAAATGGGAAAGCGCAAGAGTGCTCTGATTTATGTCCTGACCGTAATTATATTTTTGCTTATTATCCCTGAGATCATTCTGCGTGTATGCACGTCCGAGCAACTCGGCCGTATCAGCGACTTCACTAGTTTAGGTGGCTTGTTAAATCCACTATTATCCTTGCTCATCTTCCTGGCATTGCTTTCAATCATACTGGCCGTCATTGCTATCGCATTGGTTAAGCGAATTCTTCATACGCGGTGATTTGCCTACAAGCGACGCATAGCATCCGCCAGCCGTTACCGCTATGAGTCCAAATTCGGCAGCACAAAAAAATTTATATTCATCCCAGCAATATTTCCCTTCCTCATCCGTCTACCTCATCACAAGCCATAATCAGTTACTGTAAACGAGGTAAACACCATGAGAGATTTTGAACTGCACGGCAGAGGTCACGGACGCGGATTTGGTCGCCACCGCATGGGCAAGGGCTTAGTCATTGGCGCGGTGATTTTCATCGTGCTCGGCCTGCTGGTGATGACTCTGTGGAACGCCTTGCTCCCGGCCATCCTCGGTGTGAAGGCCATCGGATTCTGGCAGGCGCTGGGCATTCTGGTGCTGAGCCGCATTCTGTTTGGTGGGTTAGGTTTCCGCCCGGGGATGTTTGGCGCGCACCGCCGGATGCACGAGCGCTGGATGAACATGACGCCCGAGCAGCGCGAGGCGTTTATTCAGCAGCGCCGCGAAGGGTTTGGTCGCCACGGCCGCGGCCACTGCGGCTGGCATGGTCATCGTGACGATAAGCGCGACGACGCCACGTCAAAAGCGCCGGAAGCAGAGTGAGCGAAATGAAAGCCGGGGAGGCGGGCGGATCCATGCTGATGTCGGCGCTCAATGCCTGCCGCGCCCGGCTGACAGCCTTCATTCGCGGGCGGACCTCCGTTCGCGATGATGCCGACGACATTTTGCAGGAAGTGACGTATCAGCTGATGAAAGTGGAGCAGCCGGTCGAAAACGTCGCCGCCTGGCTGTTCCGCGCGGCGCGTAACGAGATGACCGACCGGGCGCGTAAAAAGCGCGAGGTGCCGCTCTCCGGCTATTTTACGGGCGAAGATGACGACGGTTTCCCGGAAGACGAGCTGGCCGAAACCCTGTTCGGCGTACCGCACACGCCGGAGGAGGAGTACCTCAAGACGCTGCTGTGGGAAGAGCTTGGGCAGGCGCTGTCTGAACTGCCGTCGCCGCAGCGCGAGGTGTTTGAGAAGACCGAACTTCATGGCTACAGCATTAAAATGCTGGCAGAGGAGACCGGCGCCAGCGAACAGGCGCTGTTATCCCGCAAGCATAAGGCGGTGCTGTTTCTGCGCACGCGGCTGCGGGACGTCTATGACGCGCTGACGGGCGAATAGCGGCGGCAGACAAAACCTTACACTTCCGGCACTTGTAGATTCATCACTATGGTTTATGATCGGGGCGTTTTGTCACTCTGGAACGTTATGCGCAACCGTCAGCTCCTCGGAAAATGGCTTTTGATTATCACCTGTCTCGCGATGGCGCTTTGCCTCGTGCAGCGTGCGGTGATGCTAAACCATTTTTTACAGGGACTGGATCCGCAGATTTCGCTGAGTGCAGATGCCCCGGCTCAAACCAGCAGCACTGAACAACCCGGCCCGTCGCCGTGTCAGCTCGGCGCACACTCGCTGCTTTGCGCGCAGCCGCTGTTCTTCGACGGCGCGCTGCCGGCCATTGTTATCTTCTTCGCGCTGCTGCAGCTGTTGACGCAAGGGCGGGCATTGGCTCCCGTGGAACAGCCCGTTCAGGCACCTCCTCCCCGAATACACCTTAAAAACTGCGTTTTCCGTGAATGAAAAACATCGTCACCACACGATAATTTTTCACTGTTCACGGAGTACAACATGGTTAACCTCTTCAGGGGATTCGTCTTCCTGTGGCTGTCCTGCATCGGCATTGTCCATGCGGCGGACACCGGCTGGCTGGTCTCCCCACAAAACGATCACGCCCGCATCCGCTTTCAGGCGGAGAGGGAACAAACGCATGTTAAAGGCCTGCTCACCGTTGAGCTAAAGCCCGGCTGGAAAACCTACTGGAGATCGCCGGGCGAGGGCGGCGTCGCGCCAAAAATCAGCTGGCCGGAAGGCGTAACGGACAGCTGGTCCTGGCCGGTGCCGTCGCGCTTCGATATCTCCGGCATGACCACGCAGGGCTATCACGATAAGGTGACGATCCCGATTACGCTCGATGGAGCGAAGGGCGACACGCTCGACGGGACGCTGACGCTCTCTACCTGCAGCAACGTCTGCCTGCTGACGGACTACCCGCTGCATCTCGATTTTACCCAGCCGGTGGATGAGGGCTTCCGTAGCGCCTTCGGGCAAGCGATGCGAGCCGTGCCGGGCACGTCTGGCGTATCCAAGGATCTCTCTGCCTGGCTCTCTGGCGACAAGCTGGCGATTACCGGCACGACGGACGGGAAGTGGGACAATCCGGGGATCTACTTTGACCCGCTGGAGGGCGATATTCTGCCCGGCGAGCCGGTCATTAAACACGACGGCACTAAGCTTCGGGTGACGGTACCGGTGACCGACGAATGGGGTGATAAACCCGCCTCGCTGGCAGGCAAAAGGCTGTCGTTTGTGCTGACCAACGGCGAACGGGCGCAGCAAACCACCATGACCGTTGCGACCGCGCCCGAAGAGACCTCCGTGCCGGACGGGACGGGAAAAATGGTGCTCTTTGCGCTGCTGGGCGGGCTGATCCTGAACCTGATGCCCTGCGTGCTGCCGGTGATGGGCATGAAGCTTAACAGCATCCTGCTGGCGGGATCGGACAGCCGCGCCATCAGGCTGCGCTTTCTGGCCACCAGCGCCGGGATCCTCACCTCCTTTATGCTGCTGGCCGGGATGGTCACCGCGCTGAAGCTGGTCGGAGCGTCGCTGGGGTGGGGCATTCAGTTCCAGAACCCGTGGTTTATCGGCCTGATGGTCGCCGTGACCTTCCTGTTTGCGCTGAACCTGTTTGGGACGTTTGAAATGCTGCTGCCTTCTTCTGCCGCAGGACGGCTGGCGACGGCAGGGGGAGCGGGGATCGGCGGCAGCTTCTGCGAAGGGATGTTCGCCACGCTGCTGGCGACGCCGTGCTCCGCACCGTTCCTCGGTACCGCGGTCGCCTTTGCCCTTGGCGCGCCGCTGCACGCCCTGTGGCTGATCTTCCTGATGCTCGGCGTGGGCATGAGTCTGCCGTGGCTGTTCGTTGCCCTGGTACCGAAAACGGCCATGCTGCTGCCGAAACCCGGGCGCTGGATGAACACGCTCAAGGTCATCCTCGGCATGATGATGCTGGCCTCCAGCCTCTGGCTGGCGACGCTGTTGAGCGTGCATCTGGGCGAGGCGGTCAGCCAGATCGTGATGCTGGCGCTGACTGCCGCTGCGCTGGTGCTGTTCGCGCTGAAGGGACAAAAATCCTCACCCTTGTTCTGGCTGGTGGTCATCGCGCTGTCGGCGTTCGGCGGGTATCAGCTGCGCGGTCTGCTTAACGCGCCGCCTGACGCACCGGCACAAAACGTTGCGCAAACCATCTCGTGGCAGCCGCTCAGTGAAGAGGCCATTGAGCAGGGGCTGGCGCAGGGGAAACGGGTGTTTGTAGATATCTCGGCGGACTGGTGCGTGACGTGTAAGGTGAACGAGCACCGCGTACTCAGTCAGCCGGATGTTATTGCCGCGCTGCGCCAGCCGGACGTGGTGGCCCTGCGCGGAGACTGGAGCCAGCCGTCCGCGTTTATCGCGGATTTTCTGGCGAAGCGAAACCGTTACGCCATTCCGTTTAACGCGGTGTATGGTCCCGGCCTGCCTGAAGGGGAAATCCTCTCGCCGCTGTTGGACAAGCGCATCCTGGTCATCACTCTGAACAATGCAAAAGGCTAACGGTATGATGAAAAAACTCTTTATTACGCTTCTGCTCCTGCTGGCCCCGCTTCAGGTATTTGCTGGCCAGCCGCTGACGCCGGACCAGGAGCAGCGCGCGCAGAAGATGATCGCTGACTTCCTGTTTAACGATCCGAACTCCCCGCGCATCGGCGCGAAAAACCCAAAGCTCACCCTGGTGGTGTTTACCGACTACAACTGCCCGTACTGTAAAAAATTCGATCCGTACCTGGAGAAGATTGTCGAAAAATACCCGGACGTGGCGGTGGTCTTTAAGTTTTTACCTTTCCGCTCGGAAAGTTCGCTGACCGCCGCGCGAGACGCGTTAACCGTCTGGCGTGCGCATCCTGAGCAGTTTATGAAGCTGAACCACACTCTGATGGCGAAAAAGGGGTACCACGATGATGCCAGCATTCAGGAGGCGCAAAAGCGGGCGGGCGTGAGCGTGACGACGCCGGACGAGGAGAGTTTTCTGACGATCAGGCGCAGCCTCATTGTGGCGGAAAAAATGGGGATCCAGGGCACGCCTGCCACGCTTATCGGCGAGGGGCTGCTGCCCGGCTGGGTGCCGTACGAACAGTTCGACGAAATGGTCAGTGAAGCACTGAAAAACCGCTAACCTGAAGGGGGCGTGATGCCCCCGACAAACCGGAGAGGGAAATGAAAAAATTACTGTTACTTTCGGCGCTGGCGACGTCAGGGCTGGTACAGGCGGCTGAAGCCATACCGGATGTGGTGAAGCACTTCAGCGAGCAGCAGAACATCAAAATCATCAAGAAGCTGGATGCGCCTGGCGGCGCACCGGCATGGCTGGGGCAGTATCAGGATATGGGCGTGACGCTTTTTCTTACGCCGGACGGCAAGCACGTGATCTCGGGATATCTTTATGATGACAAAGGGAAGAACCTCAGCGAAGGCTATTTCCAGAAAGAGATCTACGCCCCGATGGGCCGCGAGATGTGGAAGAACCTCAACGCGGCGCATCCCCTGAAGGAAGGGGCGGATAACGCCCCGCGTAAAGTCTTTGTTTTCGCCGATCCGTTCTGTCCGTACTGCAAGCAGTTCTGGGCCGAAGCACAGCCGTGGGTGAAGGCGGGCAAGGTACAGCTCAACACGCTGCTGGTGGCGTTTCTCAACCCCAACAGCGGACGTAACGCCTCGGCGATTCTGAATGCGAAAGATCCGGTTGCGGCCTGGCGCGAATATGAGCTCTCCGGCGGCAAAAAACTGCCCAAGCCTGAAGGCGAGGCTTCCCGCGAAACGGTTGAGATCCTACAGAAACATCAGGCGCTGATGGACAGCCTGGGCGCTAACGCCACGCCGGCCATTTACTATCTGAATGCGGAAAATGAGCTGCAGCAGGTGGTGGGAATGCCGGATGCGCAGCAGCTCGAGGCGATGTTCGGGCCGAAGCCGTAAAAAAATACAGGCAGAAACGGGCGTTTCTGCCTGGTAATCACTTAGCTACCCCAGCGTCCACGGAGGTAGTTTACCGCCTGCTGGGTCTGCGGCTGGTTCAGGTAATCTTCCCGGAACAGAATAGTGCCGTTGACGTTGGGCAGCGAATCGTTGAGATCGAGCTGCTTTTTCAGCTCCGGCACGCCGCCCTGAACCGTCCAGTCTGGCTCGTTTCTCGACGGTTCGCCCACCTTGTAGAACGCAATGCCGATATACAGGCGCGTGTGGGTCGGCTTCACCACGTCGGCCCACCATCTGGTCAGCACGTCGTAGCGCGCGGCATCACGCGCGAAGGGCCAGTAAATCTGCGGCGCGATGTAGTCCAGCAGGCCCTGCTGCACCCACTGACGCGTATCGGCGAAGGATTCATCGTAGGCCGCGGCGCCGCGTGTGTCGGAGCCTGCCGGGTCAAAGGAGCGGTTACGCCATACCCCCGCCGGGCTGACGCCAAACTCAACGTCGGGCTTTGTCTGCTTGATCGCGCGGGAGACCTGGACGATCAGCTGCTGCGTGTTGTGCCTTCGCCAGTCGGCTTTTGAGGCAAATCCCTGGCCGTACTGCCGCCAGGTCTGCGAATCATTCAGCGCGGAGCCCGGCGATTCGGCATAGAAGTAATCATCAAACTGCACGCCGTCTACCGGGTAGTTCGCCACCACTTCGGTCACCACTTTGGTTATCCAGTCCCGCACCTCGGGAATGCCCGGGTCGAGCACAAAGCGGTCGCCTGAGATGCGCACCCACTCCGGATGCTGAACATAGACGCTGGACGGGGTCTGATAGGCGGTCCGGTTTAGCGCGGCGATGGTGGACGGCTTCGTGTTGGTCGACACGCGATAGGGGTTGAACCAGGCATGGACCTTCATGCCGCGCTTGTGCGCTTCATCGAGCATAAACTGCAGCGGGTCGTATCCCGGATATTCGCCGACGTTGCCCGTCAGCATATCCGACCACGGGAGAATCTTTGATGACCAGAGAGCCGTGCTGTCCGGCTTCACCTGGAAAAACACCGTGTTGATGCCGAGGTGCTTAAGGTTGTCGAGCTTTGCGATCAGCGCCTGCTTTTGCATCGCGATGCGCTGGTCCGCGCTGCGGCCATTCACCGACGCGACCGGGGGCCAGTCGAGACGCGAGACGGTCGCCAGCCAGATGCCGCGCATCGGCACGTTTGCCTGCGGCGTCGGTTTGCTGACGGTGGGGAGAGGGGTCACCAGCGATTTCGGTGGTTTTGAGGAGCAGCTCACAAGTAAAAGCGCGCAGGCAGCCAGCGCACCGATCCGTTTTACGTGTCGCGTCATTTGCGTATTAGCTCTTGATAATCCGACTGTTGGCCCAGGGATTAAAGGCGGGCGCCGCCTGCTCTGTATTTCCCTCATCGTTGAGAGAGTCCAGATACAGGGCTTCCACTTCCGCGCGCGCCCACGGGGTGCGGCGCAGAAATTTCAGGCTCGATTTAACGCTGGGGTCTTTTCTGAAACAGTTAATTTTGATGCGGTCGCCCAACTCGCTCCAGCCATATTTCGCCACCAGAGCGTTGATCATCATCTCCAGCGTTACGCCATGCAAAGGATCTTTGGAAATATGTGCAGTCATAGGCGTCCGGATGTCTCGATTTTTAGGGGATTGGGGTAAACGCTGAAAGGGTACAAGAAAGCAGGGGAAGCGGCAATTTTCCTTTTCCCCTCGCTCACTTTATGACGGACTCCGTGCGCTGATTTTCGCCGACAATTCTTCCCACACTGTTTTTAATCGTAAACCCAATCGACACGTCATCCTGGCCTGCGGGCGTGGCCGTAAGCATTTTAACCATCGTTCCCGAGTCTGCTGCGATCGTCATCGTCATCTTGCCCTTTGCCAGCACCTTATCGCGCTGGGTGATGCGCCAGGTCAGACGACACTCGCTGCACGGTTTCCAGGTGTCGTTGATGGCCCACAGACGCACGGTCGCCGCCGTGCCGGATTTCCACTGCGCAGTGACCGGTTCAATGGACGGCAGAACAGGCTGGTACGCACGTTGTAGCGCGTAAAACCCGGCTTTAGGTTTACGCAGGTAGTCCACCACGCCCCAGTTGATGGAGGGCCAGGTCTCCACAAACATGAAGTGGAACAGGGCCGTCACCGGCTGGTAGCGCTGTCGGCGATAACTCTCGGCCGCCGTGGCCACCAGCCGCGCCTGATACGCCTGGGTATTGCGGATCATCTCTTGAATATTCTTCCCGCGCGGAATACCGGCAAACTTAAAGGTCTGGAAGGGTTGAAAATTATGGTATTTCCAGACGGTCCAGCCGGGATCGTCAGCGGCGGTCGTTTTTGGCCAGAGCGACGCCGCCGGGATGATGGTTTTTAGCGTCGATAAGCGGGGAAGCGCCTGCGCGCCAAACTCGGTAATGATCCCCGTTTTAGCCGGCGTCAGCATGTCGCGCACGGTACCGAAGTACCAACCCGCCCAGTAATGCTCCTCAACGGCGGAAAAGCGATGCACGATGCGGGAAGTATCTTCGGCGAGCGTGTCCGCCACCCGCTGCGTGAGCTCGCGATTCAGATCTTTATTCCAGTCCGGGAAGCGTTTTTCCATCCACGGCGAATTCCAGGGCGGTTCGTTATGCCCGCCCCAGACGATGATGGCGGGGGAATTGCCAAACTGTTCGATCATCTCCCGCGTCTGGCGAACCGCGTTTTCCGTAAAGGCGTCACGGCTGTCGTAGCCCCACTGCAGCGGGACGTCCTGCCAGATCATCATCCCCATCTCATCGGCAACGTCATACAGCGCGCGCCCGGCAACGTGTCCGTGCACGCGTATGGCGTTAGCGTTCATGGTCTCCACCAGACGAAGATCGCGACGGTATTTTTCTCGCGTCATGGTGCTGAGCCAGGGGGAACCGATGTAATTGCTGCCTTTAATAAAAAGGCGTCTGTCGTTAATGAGCCAGCCTTTATTGTCGGGCTGCTCAACGATTTTGCGCAGGCCGGTGCGGGTCACCGCAGTATCCATCAGGCCGTTTTCATCGCGCAATGCCACGCGAATGGTATACAGGTGCGGTTTCCCCGTACCGACCGGCCACCACAGTTTTGCCTTCGGCATGGGCAGCGTCACCTGCACGGAATGGGCGCCGCTTTCGAGGGTAACCGGAAAGACAGCCTGATAGCGCTTGCCGCTGAAATTGGCGGGCGTGGCGGTGAGCCGCACGGTCGCCGGGCCCTGACCGAGCGCGCGATAGCGTATCTCCGCCTTTAGCGCCGGGCGAGTCAGCCCCTGCGTCCAGTCGGGCCGCAGGATGGTCTCATCAAGGGTAGCGCCCCGGCTAAGATGCAGCCTGACCGGTGCCCAGATGCCGCCTGAGTTAGCGTCCTGTCCTTGCGGCGACCAGGCCCCACCGGGACGCGTGTCATGCTGGTTAAGGATCCCCTTCATGAGCGTTTTATGCAGCGGCCAGACCTTAGTGGGATCTTCGTAAGGGCTGTCGACCCTGACCACGAGCTGGTTGTGACGTTGTAACGCCGAACGGGCATCCAGCGAAAAGCGCTGAAAATAGCCCTCATGCTTGCCCAGCGGCTGGCCGTTCAGCGTCACCTCTGCAAGGTAATCGACGCCGTCAAACACCAGGGTACTCATTACGTCGGGGGGCTGCACGGGCAGGGAAAACGCGTGCTTATACCACAGCGCGCCCTGGTGATCGTACCCGGCGCTGTACCAGTTGGCAGGAACCTGAAGCGGGCGCCAGCCTGATGCAGCAGGATGCGCACTGTCATTTGCGTCCTGAACCTGCCATTCTCCAGCCAGAGACCAGCTGACCGGCGCAGAGTTCGCCACCGTGTGGGGGGCCAACAGGGCAAGAAGCAGCGCGCAGTTGCGAGTCATCATGCGTTTACCCCGCGCGCGGTGAGCCATGCCGTCAGGCGCCGCGATTCCTGGCGAAGGTTTTCATTCAGGGCTGCAAGCTGTTGCCTATCCAGCGCATGAGCGTCGCTTTCCAGCACCTGTAGCTGCTGTGCGAGCGTGCTGAAGTCCAGGGTGACGGCTTCTCCCCGCAGCTTGTGGGCCGCGCGGCGCAGCGCGTCGCGGTCGTCGCTG
>NZ_QPFW01000139.1:0-10570 GCF_008122455.1 Enterobacter sp. C6 | reverse complement strand
GGCCAGCGCAAACGCCAGCAGTACCGCGAGTAAAAAGGCGGGCAGGGCGAGGCTCAGGGTATCCGGCAGATTGCTGGCAATCAGTTCGCTGACCGGCACCCCGGCCTGTAACGAGTAGCCGAAATCCCCGCGCAGCATCGCCAGCAGCGTGTGGCCGTATTGCTGCCACAGCGGGCTGTCCGCGCCGTAGGCCACGCGCATCTCCTCGATTTGCGCCGGGCTTAAGCCCAGGTCCGGGTTCTGAAATTTAATCAGCACCGCGTCGCCCGGCAGTACCTGGAGCAACACGAACGAGAGGGTAAAGGCGGCCCACAAGACCAGCAGCCCGTGCCCAAAACGTTGAAGAAGTGCGTGGCGCATCGTCAGCTCCTCAGTGCTTCTCTATCCACGCGCCGTAGAACGACGGGCGGCCTACCGCTTCAAAACTGACGCCTTTCAGCCACGGCGCACCGGCAAAGACCTGCGGCTCTTCGAAAATCGGAATGACGTAGGCGTTATCCAGCAGGTAACGCTGGGCATCGCCGGTCAGCTGCAGGCGTTTTTGCGGATCAACCTCTGAGGAGACATTCACCAGCAGCGCATTCAGCTTGTCGTCACGGAAGCTTTTGACCTTGTCGCTGGAGCCGCCTTTTTGCAGCAGCGCGTCGCGGTTAGCGGGGTAGAACATGCTTTTCACCACGTCCGGATCGGCGCGGCCCACTTCGGAGACGGTTAACGGGGTTTTCAGCGGATCAAGGTTATCCAGCGTGCGGCTGCCTGCGTCGCCGGCTTTCACGCTCAGCGCCACGCCCACCTGACGCCACTGCTGGGCAACCAGCTGCAGCACCTCTTTATTTTGCGGCTGCGGCAGGGATTCATACACCGTCAGCGCCAGCCGCTGGCCGTCTTTGGCGCGGATCCCGTCGCTGCCTGCTTTCCAGCCTGCCTCGTCCAGCAGCTGGTTGGCTTTAGCCGGGTCAAAGGTCAATTTATCGCTGAGATCGACAAAGCCAGCGGCGGAATCGGCAATCACCGACTTCGCCTGCGGATAGTTGGCCGAGAAGAGGGTCTCGACCACCTGCTTTGCATTGGTGGCATGCAGCAGCGCCTGGCGTACGCGAATATCAGAGACCAGCGGGTTATCCGGGCGGAAGCTGATGCTGTCATTCACCCCGCGCGTCGGGGCGGCGTAGATTTTATAGCCCTGGTCTGTCGCCTGCTTTTCGTCATACGCCTGCACCTGACGAATAAAATGCGCCTGACCGGCCAGCAGGGCGCCGACGCGCACGCTGTCTTCCTGAGTCACGATAAACTTGATGCCATCAAGATTGGCTGGCCCCTGCTGCGCCAGGTTTTTCGGTCCCCACTGGTAGTCCTTACGCGCTTCCAGCGTCACTTCGCGACCCAGCTTCTCGTCCTTCACCACAAACGGGCCGGAGCCAATGATATGCCGGGCATCACCCAGCTCTTCAAAGTTGCGCTTCAGCGTGCTGAGCGAGACCAGGCCCGACCCGATTGTGGCGGTGCCCTGCAGGAACCCAGGCGACGGTTTTTTGAAGTAGAACTTCACGGTCAGCGGGTCGATGACTTCGCTACGATCGTAGTTATTGATCACTTCTGACACCGGCAGTCGCTGCGCCTTGTTACCTAAGCCGTAGGTATCAAAGTTTTTTGCTACGGCGTTGGCGTCCAGCGGCGTGCCGTCGGAGAAGGTGATGCCGGGGCGAATTTTAAAGGTGTATTCGGTTTTATCGGCGTTGGTGGTCCAGCTTTCGGCTACCCACGGTTCCACCTGCAGCGTCTTTGGGTTCTGCCACGTCAGTTTGTCGGTGATCTGGTTCAGAATGCCGCCGTTCGGGTAAAAGCCACCGGCAGGCGGATAGAGGTTGGTGTGCGCCTGTTGCTCCAGATAAATCAGCGTGCCGCCTTTGACGGGCGCATCCGCGGACCAGGCTGCGGTGGTCGTCAGAATCAGCGCCGTCAGCAGCGGCAGACGAAATGGGGTTTGCATGGTGAATTCCTTTGTTATCTTCTTGTTAGCGTCGGATTCATCATCGGGCGCGGGGGAAAACAAGGGAACAAAGGAATTAAGATAAGGATTGCCGGAAAATGGCTATAAAAAAACCGCCCCTGTCAGGAGCGGTAATTGAACGGTGGGTGATTATGAACGCAGGTCAATCACCATACGGCCGCGGATCTGGCCCTGTTCCATCTCTTTAAAGATGGCGTTGATGTCCTCGATCGGGCGCATCGTGACTTTCGGCACGACCTTGCCTTCAGCGGCGAACTGGAAGGCTTCCTGCAGATCCTGACGGGTGCCGACGAGCGAACCCACCACCTGAATGCCGTCCAGCACCAGGCGCGGAATGTCGAGGCTCATGGCTTCCGGCGGCAGACCAACGGCGACCACGCGGCCACCGGCACGCACGGCATCAACGGCTGAGTTGAAGGCGGCTTTTGCGACGGCAGTGACGACTGCGGCATGCGCGCCTCCGGTTTTCTCCTGCACAATTTTAGCGGCATCTTCGCTGCGGGAGTTGATGGTGAGATCCGCACCCATGCTGGCCGCCAGCTTCAGCTGTTCGTCGTTAACGTCAAGGGCGATGACTTTGGCGTTAAAGACGTTTTTGGCGTACTGCAGCGCGAGGTTGCCCAGCCCGCCCAGACCGTAAATCGCAATCCACTGGCCCGGTTTAATACCCGACACCTTCACTGCTTTATAGGTGGTGACGCCAGCGCAGGTGATGCTGCTGGCCGCCGCCGAATCCAGACCGTCCGGCACTTTTACCGCGTAATCTGCGGTGACGATGCACTCTTCCGCCATCCCGCCGTCGACGGAGTAACCGGCGTTTTTCACGTCACGGCACAGGGTTTCGTTGCCGGTATTACAGTATTCGCAGTGGCCACAGCCTTCAAAGAACCAGGCCACGCTTGCGCGGTCGCCGACTTTCAGCGACTTCACGCCAGGGCCGACTTCTTTTACGATACCAATTCCTTCATGGCCCAGGATAACCCCGGTTTTATCGCCGAAATCACCGTTCTTCACGTGGAGGTCGGTATGGCATACGCCACAGCACTCCATCTTCAGCAGGGCTTCCCCATGCTTTAGCGGGCGTAAGGTTTTTTCGGTAACGTTGACCTGGTGATCCTGAGTGACAACAGCAGCCTTCATGTGTATCTCCTTGTTCATGATAAGAATCTGCATAGCAGGTATAGTACCTCTTAAGGATTAATACATTAGCCTGGTAATGCAAGGCTGCGGCAACATAATGTCATCATTTGATTCGATTTCAGATTAAGAATACGGCGTTCCTCTAATAATTAAGGGGGAAAATTCTGGCCCGGCGAAATGTTCGCCGGGCGCAGACTTACAGCTGTGCTTCTATCTCCTCTATCTCTTTACGCCATTGCGCCTGTAGCTGCGGCTTTTGATGCTTGGGCTTACGCGCCAGATCGTCTTCCAGCAGCGTTTCCAGCGCGACCAGCCGCTCCAGCAGATCGTCATACGGCGAGGATTGAATCGTCGCGGCGACAGCGGGCGCAGCGGATGTCATAAGCCCCGCGCTTTCACGCAGACGCTCAAACACCGCTTCTGCATCGTGCCACTCGCTCAGCTTTCCCTCTTCAATCAGCCAGAAACGGTTGCAGCTTTGGCTAATTAACTGACGATCGTGGCTGACCAGCAGGACGCCGCCTTCGAACTGCTGAAGAGTGTGCGCCAGCGCCTCTTTGCCTTCCATGTCGAGGTGGTTGGTCGGCTCATCCAGCATCAGCAGGCTATAGCGGGCGAGCGTCAGGCCAACGAACAGCAGGCGCGAACGTTCACCACCGCTGAGCGTGCTGACCGTTTGCCCGTGACGCGCCCACGGGAAACCCGCGCTTATCAGCGCCATTTTGCGGTTCTGCGGATCCGGCGCGAAAGGCTCCAGCGCGTCGAGCAGCGTGGCGTCATCCGGCAGCTGATGAAGCGTCTGGTCGTAATAGCCTGGCGACACGCGCGGATGGATTTTCAACCCGCTGTCTGCGGACTCATCAGCAAATTGTTGCCAGATAAGCCTCATCAGCGACGATTTGCCGCAGCCGTTACGCCCGACAATCGCTACGCGATCGCCGCTTTTCAGCCGCGCCATGTCGATGTTAAACAGCGGCGGTAGCCCGGGCGCAGGCGGGACGCTGAGATTTTCCATCTCCAGCAGACGGTCAGCCCGCAGCGCGTCGCCGCGAAGGGTTAACGTCCACGGGCTGCCTGCCGTGAGCGCCGTCTGGCTCTCCTTCAGCCGTTCGACCTGTTTTTCCATCTGTTTGGCTTTGCGGGCCAGGTCTTCGTTGTCGTAAACCTTGCCCCAGGTCGCCAGCCGCTTCGCGCTGGCGGTCACGCGATCGATCTCCTTTTGCTCGGCCTTGTGGCGCTGGGCATCGCTTTCATCCTTTGCTTCAAGCGCCTTGCGGGCGGCCGTGCAGGGAAGGGCGAAGTAGTGCAGCGTTTGATCGCGCAGGATCCAGCTGCCGTTGGTGACGGCATCCAGCAGCTGTCTGTCATGCGAGACCAGCACAAAGCTGCCCGACCAGTTCTGTAGGAAGTGTTCCAGCCAGAGCATGGTCGGCAGGTCCAGGTGGTTGCTGGGTTCATCCAGCAGGAGTAGATCCGGCTCGTGAATCAGCGCCCGCGCCAGCAGCAGGCGGGTGTGTTGCCCGCCGCTCAGCGTGGCGGAATGCAGCATCATATCCTGCGGCGTGAAGCCCATGCTTGCCAGCAGCGTTTCGGCTTTCCAGCGCAGACTCTCCCGTTCAGTTGAGGGCAACTGGGCCAGGACGGCATCCAGCATGGTCAGCGGAAAAATAGCGTCCGGGAGATGTTGCTCCACGCGCGCCATCAGGCAGTGCCCGGCCAGTGCTACCGTTCCGGCGGCAGGGGAATCCGTGCCGTCCAGCACCTTCAGCAGCGTACTTTTGCCGCAGCCGTTGTCGCCCAGCAGGCCAATGCGGTCGCCTTTTTTCAGCGTAAAGGAGAGTGAGTCGAAGAGCGTGCCAAACGCCGTATCAACGCGTAAAGATTGTGCAGTGAGTAAAGTGCTCATTGTTGCTTACCCAAGAGTTACAGGCATGTTTATGCCTCGTCAAACATCGCTGACGATAACTCAGTAAGCCCGAGAGAAGGGATTTCAGGGGTTGGTGTCTTCGCTCAAGCAGAAGTTATCGCAGCACGATACCGATAACGCTTGAGCTGGTGCGATCACCAAATGTATGTGAAACATTGAAAATTTCACAGTACAGCATAATTGGCCTCCTTATATATTCAGTGGGTTAATGGATAAAGGGAGTGTAGCGGGGGAAAAGGGGTTTGGCTAGTGGGTATTCGATGGTGCGGTTTGTTGCCCTCACCCTGACCCTCTCCCACAGGGAGAGGGAAAACAGCCAGCCCGTAGGCCCGGTAAGCGAAGCGCCACCGGGCAGAGCGGATTAAATCGACGTACGGCGATAGCTGCGGTATTCAGGCTTCCAGAAGTTGTCGTCGATGGCCTGCTGCAGCGCGTCGGCAGAGGTTTTCACCGCCACGCCCTGCTGCTGCGCCATTTTACCTACCGCAAACGCGATGGCGCGCGACACCTTGTGAATGTCTTTCAGTTCCGGCAGCACCAGCCCTTCTCCGTCATTGACCAGCGGAGAGTAACCCGCAAGGGTTTCGCTCGCCGACATCAGCATTTCGTCGGTAATGCGGGACGCGCCGGAGGCGATCACCCCCAGACCAATGCCCGGGAAGATGTACGAGTTGTTGCACTGGGCAATCGGATAGGTTTTATCCTTCCACACCACCGGATCGAACGGGCTGCCGGTCGCGACCAGCGCGTTACCTTCGGTCCACGCGATGATGTCCTGCGGCGTCGCTTCCACGCGGGAAGTCGGGTTAGACAGCGGCATCACGATAGGGCGCTCACAGTGCTTGTGCATCTCGCGAATGATCTCTTCGGTAAAGAGACCGGTTTGCCCGGAAACGCCGATCAGAATATCCGGCTTCACGTTGCGCACCACGTCCAGCAGGGAAAGGACTTCGTTGTCGGTATCCCAGTTTTTCAGGTTTTCGCGCTTCTGCACCAGCTTGGTCTGGAACGGCAGCAGGTTTGGCATACCGTCGGTCAGCAGGCCGAAACGGTCAACCATAAAGACGCGGGAGCGGGCCAGCTCTTCGCTTAACCCTTCACGCTGCGTCTGGGCGATAATCTGCTCGGCAATACCGCAGCCCGCAGAGCCTGCGCCCAGGAAGACGATTTTCTGGTAGCTCAGCTGGCTGCCGGCTGCGCGGCTGGCGGCGATAAGCGTACCCACGGTCACGGATGCGGTACCCTGGATGTCGTCGTTAAAGGAGCAGATCTCATCGCGATAGCGGTTCAGCAGCGGCATCGCGTTTTTCTGCGCGAAGTCTTCAAACTGCAGCAGAACGTCCGGCCAGCGGTGCTTCACGGCCTGAATGAAATCGTCGACAAACTGATAGTACTCATCGTCGGTGATGCGCGGATGGCGCCAGCCCATATAGAGCGGATCGTTGAGCAACTGCTGGTTGTTTGTGCCAACGTCCAGCACCACCGGCAGGGTATACGCCGGGCTGATGCCGCCGCAGGCGGTGTAGAGAGAGAGCTTACCGATTGGGATCCCCATCCCGCCAATGCCCTGGTCGCCGAGGCCGAGAATACGTTCGCCGTCGGTCACCACAATCACTTTGATATTGTGGTTCGGCACGTTCTGCAGAATATCGTCCATGTTGTGGCGGTTCTGATAAGAGATGAATACCCCGCGGGAGCGTCGGTAGATCTCTGAGAAACGCTCGCACGCCGCACCCACCGTTGGGGTGTAGATCACCGGCATCATCTCTTCGAGATGGTTCTGCACCAGGCGATAGAAGAGGGTTTCGTTGGTGTCCTGAATGTTACGCAGGTAGATGTGTTTGTCGATTTCGGTTTTGAAACCCTGGTACTGGATCCACGCGCGCTCTGCCTGTTCTTCAATGGTTTCAACCACTTCGGGCAGTAAGCCCAGCAGGTTAAAGCTGCTGCGCTCTTCCATGCTGAAGGCGCTGCCTTTGTTGAGCAGGGGGAACTCAAGTAAAACCGGTCCGGCGTATGGGATGTATAAGGAACGATGTTTTTTCAGTTTGTTGTCCATGTCACTCACTCTTTTTATGAAGATCCGTCCCTGACACTGCTGTTTGTCATCTTTCTGGCCTGTGCGCTGGGAGGCGGTCAGGCGGTATTATAAAGGAGCTAAATATTAATTACCGCAACACATAAACAAAAACACCATCGGGATTACCGATGGTGTTCTGGATCTCAGTCTGGAACTTACTTGCCCGCGTGGCGTTTTCTGCCGGTGGCGTGAGTGACCTGCGTTTCGTGGTCGCCTTCAATAACCACTTTGCGCTGATTAGAAAGCTTGTAGTTCAGTCCCAGAATATGGCGTGCCTGACGGTTCGATTTCATATTAACTCCTCAATCCTGTTGATAGTTTTAAGGACAAGTTTGCTGACGCAAACGAAATGTAACCCCTTAGGTTGCTGATCCAGCTTAGCAGGTTTTTACAAAGGTGCGTTTTGCCCGCTGACTACGTAGTTAATGGTCTGCTGGTAGATGTCACTGAGGATGTCATTATCTGTGGATTCCACCCACCTGGTCAGTTCCATCAAAATGTCATCTTCAGTCACAGCACCGTGCTCGGCGTGAAGACCCTGCGCAATCGCGTTAACGAGTTCAGGTTGTGCTGCTGCGGTATTAGCCGGGTAATAAGTAAACATGCTGCCTCCGTGTCGTTGTCTGTTTAATGGTACGGCTCGCAAAAAATTTAATTCATAAACAGAATGGCAAATATTTTCCCGGTTGTGGCTCAGATTCATCTTAGAAATAAAAATGACATAAGTGTATGCTTTTGTGTGCTTTTGAAATGTGGGGGGGTAAATTGAAGTGGCGTTGAGAGGATATTATAACGGTGCTCCTGCTATCACGAAAATATAGCAGGAGCAGAGTTTACATTACCACTTCATTTCGCCGGTATTCACCTTGGCGCTTAATTCCAGCGAGCTCTCTTCAGCCAGGTTCGGATACTGTTTTTTCAGGGTGCTGATGACGCCTGCAGAATCTTTATGAACGGATAAGGCCTTTTCAAAGCGCTGCAGATAGTCACGGGTAAAATCAATCGCACCCGCGCCGGCTGGCGGGGTACCCAGATAGTGACCCGGGATCACGCGCTCGGGTTTGTGCGCCGCCATATTTACCAGCGTTTCCTGCCACTGCTTACGGCTTGCCGCCGTCTGGGTGTCAGCCGTCCAGACGTGGATCCCCCAGGCTACCCCGGTGCCGCCGAGGATGGTTTTCGCTGACGGGATCCACACATAGGCCGCGTAGCTGTCAGGCTCTTCGATATCGATCTTTTCCCCGTCCACCATAAACGTGGTGGAGGCGAGCACCTGCGGGACGACCAGCTCCGTTGGCGCGCCGTCTTTCATCTGCGGACCCCAGAAGGCGAGCTTGGCGTCTTTGGTGGCCTTGATGTGGTCAACCACGTGCTGCGTGGCCACCACTTTGGCGTTCGGGAAGGCTTTGACCAGCGGCTGCAGGCCAAAATAGAAATCCGGATCGCCGGAGGTGATCACAATCTTGTTCAGGGTCTTACCGCTTTGACGAATTTTCTCTACCAGCGCTTCGCCATCCTTCACGCTGAACTGCGCGTCAAACAGCACAGCCTCTTTCGGGCCGGAAACCAGCGTGGAGGAGACCGCGAAAATGCCTTTCTCCTGCGGGTTATAGGTATCAATGCTCAACGGCGCGGCAAAAACAGCCGGAGTGAAAAGCGTGGAAAGCAGGGCAAGGTGAGTGAATTTCATGCTGTTGTCTCTGTTGTTCAGGAATGTCTCTATTGTACGGATATTCGCATTTGCCAGAATTCCTGAAACAGGACATGCTTAGTTTCATAAATCGAGCAAATGGAGCTTATATGGATCGCGTTATCGCCGCTCAGGTCTACAACCGGATATGCGAGCTGGGAAGCTTGAGCGCGGCGGCCCGCGCGCTGGGCATTTCCCGACCGATGGTGAGCCGCTACCTTGAACAAATGGAAAAGTGGGCGGGAACGCGGCTGGTAAACCGCTCCACGCGCAAGCTGACGCTGACCGCGGCAGGGGAAAAGGTGCTGCAAAAAACGCGGACGCTCTCGCAGATTTCGCAGGAAATTGAAGGCCAGTCGGAGAAAGATCTCCCGTCCGGCACGCTGCGGGTGGCCTGCGCGCACTTTACCGCGATGCACCTGATTGCGCCGGTACTGCCCGGTCTGCTCTCGCGCTACCCACAGCTGCGCATTGAGCTGGACGTGAATAACCACCCGGTCAGCCTGGTGGGAGAGCGCATCGACGTCGCCGTGCGCATTACGGATAACCCTGAACCCGGCATGATTGCCCGCCGGCTGGGGGAATGTCGCTCGGTGCTTTGCGCCTCGCCGGACTATCTGGCGCAGCACGGTACCCCCGTCAGCCCCGAAGAATTAGCGCAGCACAACTGCCTGCACTACAGCTTTTTCGCCGGGCAGTCCTGGCACTTCCTGACGCCGGAAGGCGAGAGCCTGAGCGTGGCCGTCAGCGGCAACCTGAGCGCCAGCATCTCTTCGCTGCTGATGGATGCGGCGATTAAGCACTGCGGTATCGCTATGCTGCCGGAGCGTGAGGCGCGAACCGCGCTGGCGCAGGGAATACTGGTGCCGGTACTGGAGACACTGGAGCCGAAACCGCTGGCCATCCATGGCATTTATCAGTCCCGTGAATACCAGCCTGCCGCGCTGCGGGTGTTCCTTGACGCGCTGGCGCACCATTTACTCAGTGACTAAGACTCGTCTGTCTTGCCCGCAGAATCCGGACAGCCTTCTATACTTAACCCTTTGTAAGCCAAAAGGAGAGCAAGAATGACTATTCATAAGCACGGTTCGGCACACTGGTCTGGCGACATTAAGCGCGGAAAAGGAACGGTTTCCACCGAGAGCGGCGTTCTCAATCAGCAGCCTTATGGCTTTAACACCCGCTTTGAGGGTGAAAAGGGGACCAACCCGGAAGAGCTGATCGGCGCGGCACATGCGGCCTGTTTTTCGATGGCGCTGTCGCTGATGCTCGGCGAAGCGGGTTATACCGCTGACTCTATTGATACCACTGCGGACGTCTCTCTGGATAAGACCGACGGTGGCTTTGCTATTACGAAGGTTGCCCTGAAAAGCAAGGTGACCGTCCCGGGCATCGCCCCACAGCAGTTCGACGGTATTATTCAGAAAGCCAAAGCGGGCTGTCCGGTATCGCAGCTCCTGAAGGCTGAGATTACGCTGGACTATAAACTTAACTAAGCCACAGCCGGGTTTACGCCCGGCTACCCCTTCAGCGCGGCGGGAAACACCTCCGCCAGCCACGCAATAAACACCTTAAGACGGTGCGTCAGATGCCGGTTCTGAGGGTAAACCACATGAAACGGATAGGCGGCGGGGCGCCAGTCGCTCAGGATCGCCGTCAGCGTACCCGCCTGTAAATACGCGTTTGCCGAATACTCAAATGTCTGCACAATGCCCAGCCCCG
>NZ_QPFW01000138.1:0-10515 GCF_008122455.1 Enterobacter sp. C6 | reverse complement strand
GGCCTCCATCTACTTCGGCGGCGTGATTGCGCACGACCCGTACTGGGGCCCGGCGCTGACCTTCAAGGACACCACCATCACCTTCGCGCTGATTGGCTATGCGTTTATCTCCGCGCTGCTGCCGGTCTGGCTGATTCTGGCCCCGCGTGACTACCTGGCCACCTTCCTTAAAATCGGCGTTATCGTCGGTCTGGCGATCGGCATCCTGCTGATCAACCCGGATCTGAAAATGCCTGCGGTAACGCAGTACATCGACGGTACCGGCCCGCTGTGGAAAGGCGCCCTGTTCCCGTTCCTGTTCATCACCATTGCCTGCGGTGCGGTCTCCGGCTTCCACGCCCTGATCTCCTCCGGTACTACGCCTAAGCTGCTGGCGAACGAGAAAGACGCGCGTCTGATCGGCTACGGCGCGATGCTGATGGAGTCCTTCGTGGCGATCATGGCGCTGGTTGCAGCGTCCATCATCGAACCGGGTCTGTACTTCGCGATGAACACCCCGCCGGCGGGTCTCGGCATCACCATGCCAAACCTGCACGAGATGGGCGGTGACAACGCGGCGCTGATTATGGCGCAGCTGAAAGACGCCAGCGCACACGCGGCGGCGACCGTCAGCTCCTGGGGCTTCGTGATTTCGCCTGAGCAGATCATGCAGACCGCGAAGGACATCGGCGAACCGTCCGTGCTGAACCGCGCCGGTGGCGCTCCTACACTGGCTGTCGGTATCGCACACGTGTTCCACAAAGTGCTGCCGTGGGCGGACATGGGCTTCTGGTACCACTTCGGTATTCTGTTCGAAGCGCTGTTCATCCTGACCGCGCTGGACGCCGGTACCCGTGCGGGCCGCTTCATGCTGCAGGATTTGCTCGGTAACTTCGTGCCGTTCCTGAAGAAAACCGACTCTCTGGTAGCGGGCATTCTGGGTACGGCGGGCTGCGTCGGCCTGTGGGGCTACCTGCTGTATCAGGGCGTTGTCGACCCACTGGGCGGCGTGAAGAGCCTGTGGCCGCTGTTCGGTATCTCTAACCAGATGCTGGCTGCCGTGGCGCTGGTGCTCGGTACCGTGGTCCTGGTGAAGATGAAGCGCACCAAATACATCTGGGTCACCGTGGTTCCTGCGCTGTGGCTGCTGCTCTGCACCACCTGGGCGCTTGGCCTGAAGCTGTTCAGCGCCAACCCGCAGCTGGAAGGCTTCTTCTTCATGGCTAACCAGTACAAAGAGAAGATTGCCGCAGGCGGCGCAGACCTGACCGCGCAGCAGATTGCCAACATGAACCATATCGTGGTGAACAACTACACCAACGCGGGTCTGAGCATTCTGTTCCTGGTGGTGGTGTACAGCATTATCTTCTACGGCATCAAAACCTGGTTGAAAGTGCGTAACGCTGAAGGCCGTACGGACAAAGAAACCCCGTACGTGCCGGTGCCGGAAGGCGGCGTGAAGACCTCTTCACACCATTAATCCAGCATGTAACTGTAGGCCCGGATCGCTGCGCGCCACCGGGCTTTTTCTTATCAGGACCCGTTATGTTTGGTAACTTAGGCGAAGCAAAAAAATACCTCGGTCAGGCGGCGAAGATGCTGATTGGCATTCCGGACTATGACAACTACGTTGAGCATATGAAGACCAACCATCCGGATAAGCCGTACATGACCTACACCGAATTCTTCCGCGAGCGGCAGGAAGCGCGCTACGGCGGAAGTGGAGAAGGCGGCGTCCGCTGCTGCTAAAGGAGAGACCATGACCCCGATTGCCGTTACCCTGCTGACCGGTTTCCTCGGCGCCGGTAAAACCACCCTGCTGCGCCACATCCTGAACGAGCAGCACGGCTTCAAAATCGCCGTCATCGAAAACGAATTCGGCGAAGTCTCCGTAGACGACCAGCTGATTGGCGATCGCGCCACGCAGATCAAAACCCTGACCAACGGCTGTATCTGCTGCACCCGTTCTAACGAGCTGGAAGACGCCCTGCTGGACCTGCTCGACAGCCGCGATCGCGGTGAAATCGACTTTGACCGCCTGGTGATCGAGTGCACCGGCATGGCCGACCCCGGCCCGATTATTCAGACCTTTTTCTCTCACGAGATCCTTTGCCAGCGCTATCTGCTGGACGGCGTCATTGCCCTGGTCGATGCGGTCCACGCCGATGAGCAGATGAATCAGTTCACCATCGCCCAGTCTCAGGTGGGCTACGCCGACCGCATCCTGCTGACCAAAACCGACGTGGCGGGCGAAAGCGTTAAGCTTCGCGAGCGCCTGACGCGCATCAACTCCCGCGCGCCAATTTACACGGTGACGCACGGTGATATCGACCTGTCTCAGTTGTTCAACACCAACGGCTTTATGCTGGAGGAGAACGTCACCGCAAAACCGCGCTTCCACTTTATGGGAGACAAGCAAAACGACGTGGCGTCGATTGTGGTGGAACTGGACTACCCGGTGGACATCAGCGAGGTTTCGCGCGTGATGGAGAACCTGCTGCTGTCGTTTGCCGACAAGCTTCTGCGCTACAAAGGGATGCTGTGGATTGACGGCGAACCCAACCGCCTGCTGTTCCAGGGCGTTCAGCGCCTGTACAGCGCCGACTGGGACAGACCTTGGGGCGATGAAGTGCCGCGCAGCGTGATGGTGTTTATTGGTATACAGCTGCCGGAAGAGGAGATTCGGGCGGCGTTTGCGGGTCTGAAGAAATAACCGCCATGCATCCCCTCTCCTCTGTAATTTATTAACCTGAAACGATGAATTTTGTATCAGGAAAATGAATAAATTACAGCGATGTTCTGGTCCGGCTGTAAATCGCCGAAGCGTTTCCGTAGGGCCGGGGCGAGGCGCAGGGATGCGCCGAGAGGGCGTGGCCTGCAGGGATGCAGGCTCATGCCCGACCCGATAGCCCGAAGGAATAAGCTGAGGGCACCGCGAAGCGGCGATTTACCGCCGGGAGCCCGGGTCGCCAGGGTGGTGGCGATTGAGCCACCCTGGCACGTTCACAGGTCATGCCGTTACAGAGTAGCAAGGAACATAAAGTGAACGGAATGACCTCCACAGCCGTATGTTCCCCCTCACCCCAGCCCTCTCCCTCAAGGGAGAGGGGGCCGTCTGTGCAGGCATTATTTTGTGGGGATACTTATTTCACCGCCTCCGGCAGCGTCACAATCCACAACTCGCTGTCGGACTCCGGCTTCTTCAGCGGCTTCACGCTGAGCGTGGTTTCCACCGGTTTATCATCCAGCGTCAGCTTACCCTCCGCGTTTACCCGGTAATCCTTAAGCTTCTTGCCCTCGACCGGGTTTTGCATCGCCACCTTCACGCCAAAGTCGTTATCGTTCGCCACCGCAAGCGTTTTGCTGTCGATCAGCGCCAGCCCTTCAGCCTTCTCCTGCTGCCAGCCCAGCGCGCGGAGATCGACCATCTGCGTTTTTGACGCAAGCGTAATGCCGCGCTGCGCCAGGGTTTTCTCATCATCAAACTCTGGATACTCGCCCGGCTTGTCAAAGGCGGAAAGATCGCTCGCCTTGCTGAGATCCACCTTGTAAATCAGGTTACGCATTCCGTCGTTTTTATCGCTTCCCTGCTCAATCAGCAGGATGTGCTGATTATCGAGCGCCACGATGTCGCCGATTTTGGCGTCGCTGTTTTTGTCGTAGGCCGCGCTGTCGATAGGGTAACCGTACATCGCGGTTTTGCCGGTCGCCGGGTCAAAGCTCACCAGACGGGTGAACAGCGCCTGCTTTTTGCTCTTACCGTCGATGTCCAGCGTGCTCTGCACCGCGGCGATAATCCGTCCGTCCGGCATCCGGGTCAGGCCTTCAAAGCCCCGGTTGGGCTGGCGCCATTTGATGATGTTTGGCAGACCGCCCGCGATGGATTTTTCCCCTTCCGCGGCCTGCGGCCCGTGGATCGCGAGGATCTTGCCTTTGCTGTCGACGTTAATCAGGAACGGGCCGTACTCGTCGCACAGCCAGTAGCCGCCTTTGCCGTCCGGCGTGATGCCTTCCGTATCCAGTCCGCGGTTGTCACCCTTGAGCGTCTTTAAGGTATCGCTGAACGCCACTTCATTGGTGGAACCAATCACGCCGCTTTGCAGCGGCAGACCATTAATCTCACCTTTATCGTCATGCAGCGGGCGGGCATCAACCGCCTCCGCTTTGCCGTTCTGGACGCGGATGGTCATCAGCAGCGGCGCGAAATCTGGCGTGACAAATATTTTGGCTTCGTTTTTACCCATTTTTGGCGCATCGGCGTTGGGACCGCGATCGGTCACGGTCGCAAACGTCAGGGCATCGCCCTGCTTGCCCGTAAACAGCAGACCAGAGCCAATCCCCACCGGGAGCCCGTTCGGGAACGCATCGGCAAACGCGCCGCTGTATTTCACATGGGAGCCGTCAGGGAAGCTGACGACATAGCGCTCAGCGGTAGGCTGTGCCGCCAGGCCAGAGAAAGAGAGCGCACAACCGATAAGCACAGGAATAATTTTTCTTTTCATATTGTTAGCATCCAGTTAGTGAAGCCAACAACGTAAAGAATAAACGTGTCAGAAAAATGACATGGAAAGGCAACCGGCATGGGCGAGTGAACGTATATTCATTGCCCGGAAATGTAAGGTTGTGTTGTATTGTGTGACAACTGAAATACTTTTGGAAATTATTAGAAACTCAATTAATTCACCTCTAATCACTATCCCTTCTTCGTTCAGTTTATGTTTAGTCAAAAAATTAAACGGTTCCTAAACACCAAAACATCACCCGTTGACACCCCGGCAATTAAACAGCATTGCAACAACTTCTATAAAAAACTTAACGATATCAGCATAAAACAGCGACTTTCATCACATTTGCAGTCATAAACATCGCTTGTTAAGGTGCCCCCAGATGAATTTAATGACGAGGCATAAAACATGAAAAAACTGAATATCCTTCTTCTTTCTGCTCTGACCGCCCTCTCGGGTTCCGCTCTGGCAATGGGCGGCAGCATTGAGCAGGGTAAAAACTTTACCAACCTCAATCTCGAAATGGGGAAATCCTCATCCGGCCTGTATGCCGAAAGCAACTGGCTTAAAAACACCGATGACGGTACCCAGACCGGCGGCGTGGGCGCAGGCTACAACCTGGAAGTGGGCCCGGTGATGTTGAACGCAGGTGCGAAAGCCATCTACATCGGCCCGAAAAAAGGCGATAACGGCGTGGCGTTCCCAATCGGTGGCGGCGTAAACGTAGCCCTGACCGACAGCATCCACGTGTACGGTGAAGGCTACGTGGCGCCAGAAGGGCTGAACAACAGCGTGAAAAACTACGTGGAAGCCAACGGCGGCGTAAGCTGGACGCCGATCGCGCCGGTGACCCTGAAAGTGGGCTACCGCCACGTGAGCGTTGATGGCAAAGACGGTCGTCCGAACCATACGCTGATTGACGGCGCATATGTTGGCGGTGGAGTCACCTTCTGATGAAACACCGCATGACCGCGCTTTGCGTTCTGAGCCTCACGCTGATGCTCACCGGCTGCGTCCAGTACAAATGGGTGAAACCGGGCGTCAGCGACGTGGAAATGAATAAAAAGCTCACGGAATGCGAAGCGCAGGCACTGATCGACCTTCCCCCGGATAACGTGGTGACCGGTTCGAGCTCGGAAAAAACGGACAAATCGAAAAAGAAAAAGGATATTTCCACGAGCTACACGGTTGAAGACGCGAATGAATATCGCCGGGATACGCTGGTTGACAGCTGCATGTTTAAAAGCGGCTGGGACAAGATCGAAGTGCAATAATCCCCTTAAAAAAACCTGCCGGCT
Organism: Enterobacter sp. C6; assembly: GCF_008122455.1. Taxonomy (NCBI): domain Bacteria; kingdom Pseudomonadati; phylum Pseudomonadota; class Gammaproteobacteria; order Enterobacterales; family Enterobacteriaceae; genus Enterobacter; species Enterobacter sp. C6. Next base: position 4,733 of record NZ_QPFW01000138.1, on the reverse strand, counting down.
GGCAGGTTTTTTTATGACCTCTTACTTACGCACCACCACCAGCTTCTGGTTCACAAACTCTTTGATCCCCAGATCCGACAGCTCGCGTCCGTAACCGGAGCGCTTCACGCCGCCGAACGGCAACTCTGGCGCGGTATCGGTAAGCCAGTTGATGTACACCATCCCGGTCTCGATCCGGGACGCCATTTTCTTCGCGCGCTCGATATCCTGGCTGAATACCGCCCCGCCCAGGCCGTAGTGGGAATCGTTCGCCAGCGCGACCGCCTCGTCGTCGTTTTTCACCACGTATATCTGCGCCACCGGGCCGAAGAACTCTTCGAAGTACGCCGGGTTGTCGCGCGAGATGTTCGTCAGGATCGTCGGCTCGAAGAAGCTCCCGTCGCGCTGCACCGGCTTGCCGCCATAGTGCAGCGTGGCGCCGCTTTTCACCGCCTCGTTAACCTGTTTGGTCAGTGTTTCAAGCGCATCTTTCGACGACAGCGGCCCCAGCGTGGTGCTTTCGTCCAGCGGATCGCCAATCTTCACCTGCTTAAACGCTTCGGTGAATTTGCTCAGGAAAGCATCCGCAATCTTTTCATGCAGGATAAAGCGCTTCGCCGCGGTGCAGACCTGCCCGGCGTTGTTGAGGCGCGCATTCACACCAATCTTCACGGCTTTGTCCAGGTCCGCATCGTCCAGCACCACGAAGACGTCGTTACCGCCCAGCTCAAGGGTAGATTTCTTAATGTGCTTCGCCGCCTGTGCGGCCACCACGCTGCCGGCTTTTTCGGAGCCGGTTAATGCGGCGCCCTGCACGCGATCGTCGGCAATGATGTTCGCCACCTGCTCGGACGAAATAAACAGGTTGGTCCACGCCCCTTCTGGCGCGCCCGCCTCGCGGACCAGGTGGGCAAAGGTCTCGGCGCAGTGCGGCACGATGCTGGCATGTTTGGCGATCACCGGGTTGCCCGCCGCCAGGTTTGGTGCCAGGACGCGCATCAGCTGATAATACGGGAAGTTCCACGGCTCAACGGCCATCAGCACGCCGATGGGGTGATGCTCCACCCACGCTTCCCCAAGCTCAGAGTCGTACTTCACCGGGGCCAGGAACTGCTTCGCATTGTCGGCGTAATAGCGGGCGATCTGCGCGCACAGCTTCACCTCGCCGCGGCTCTGTTCGATGAGCTTACCCATCTCCTGGCTGGCGATTTTCGCCAGATCCTCGGTGCGCTCGTCGATCAGGTCGGCAAGCTTATGCAGCACCGGCAGGCGCTGGCTGATGTCGCCTTTCGCCCAGTCCGAATGGTAAAGCGCATCGGCCGCCTTCAGGGCCGCTTCAATATCCGCGTCGGTATGTGAGGGGTATTCTTTGATGAGCTGGTTAGTGGCAGGATTTACTGTCTGATAAGCCATGTCGAATCTCCTTGTTTTACCGCTTAGGGTATTAAGGGTAGTCAACATGACTGGCTGTGGACGTAAAGTTGGGTATATCCGGAAGGTTCTTAATGAAGCGCTGCCAGACGGTTCGCTGACGTGGTATAAAAACGTCCTGAAGGAGTTCATATGACCGATACCCGACACATCCGGCAGACTTTTCACCGCGCCTCAGGCCTTGAGCTGCGCAGCACGTGGCAGAGCACGCAGGCGTATAAACGTCATTGTCACCCGCAGCTCTCCATCGGCGCGATTGTGGAAGGCCAGACCTGCTGCGTGTGTCATGACAGAGAATACATCCTTAACCCCGGGGACCTCATTGTGATCCCGGCCTATGCGCCGCACAGCTGCAACCCCGTCGCCGGGCAACCGCGCAGCTACCATATGCTCTATATCGACACCGATCTTCCTCTGGCGCTCCAGGTGATTCGCGACCGTACGCTCTTTAAGCGCTACCTTGAGATTGTTGAGACGATGTCGCCTGCCTCCGTGGACACGCTGCTTTCAGCCCTGCCCCGCCGCCTGGAAAACGCAGATGCGCTTCGCTCAACCAGTCAGCACGTGCGGCAGGCGTTTCTTGCCGACCTGGCCGCACCGCCTTCGCTTGACGAACTTGCCCAACGATTCTCGCTGCGCAAAGAGACGCTGATCCGCACCTTCCGGCAGGATACCGGCCTGACGCCGGGCAGCTTCCTCAACATCTCCCGCGTGGAGTTCGCCAAAGCGCGGCTACGTGCCGGGGACGACATCGCCGACGTCGGCTACCAGAGCGGCTTTGCCGACCAGAGCCATTTTCATAAGACCTTCGTCAGCTATACCGCCGCCACGCCGCGCCAGTACGCGACGGGCCGATCAATATCAGACAATAAATAACGTTGGCATCACCGTAGCCTGACCTCAGATTGTTAACCGAGGTTGCTATGGAACTGTTCTTCCCTTCTGCTTTTCTCGCCCTGGCGCTGGCGCATTTTGTCGCCCTGTTAAGCCCGGGTCCGGACTTTTTCCTGCTGGTGGGCTACGCGGCGCGCTACCGACTGCGCGGCAGCACCGGATTGTGCGTCGGCATCGCTGCGGGCAACGGGCTGTATATCTTACTGGTGATTATCGGCTGGAACGCGTTGCGCCAGTTTGCATGGCTGTTTACTCTGATAGAGCTTTGCGGGGCGCTGTACCTGCTGTGGATCGGCTCGCATCTGGTGCGCAGCCAACCGCAGGCGATGAGGCTGAATGAAACCCGTCAACGCTGCCCCTCGCTGCGCAAGCAGATCCTGCTGGGGCTCGGCTCGGCGCTGCTTAATCCGAAGAACGCGTTGTTCTATCTTGCCCTGATGACGGCATTGCTGGGGCCGGACGTGACGCTGCTTCAGCAGGCAACGTGCGGCGTCTGGATGGTGATGGTGGTGCTGGCGTGGGATCTGGCGCTGGTATCGCTGATGGGGCTATCGTCGGTGCAACAGAAGCTCAGCCGTGCGCTGTGGTTGATAGAGCGCACGGCGGGGGTGGTGCTGATGGGGTTTGGCGGGTGGGTGCTGTGGCGGGTGATATGAAAGAATCTTATCAGCCGTTTTCTATGCCCCTAACCGATAATCCCAGTCATCCGAGTGAATAACGTTACCGTCACGGTAATGCCAGGTAATCTTTTTATAACGAAGCAAAACGAGCTCAAGATGCCCCTGTTTTTCATGGTAAGTCTCTTTCACGTCATGCATTAATGAAAACACCGTGACGACCTTCACCGCTTCCAGCGTTATCGTGAAATAGATTTCTTCCTGACCGGCATCATTGATTCTGTACAGGTCGATAGTCGCTTTCCTGAACGTACCGCCCGTGCTGAGTGCTTTATAGAGAAAAACACTGGAGGCATCTATTTCTTTCTCAATCAGAAAGGGACGATGCTGGCGTTTGCTCAATGCTCTGCCATTATGCAGGTCATAATTATAGCTTACGTTATGATAGAGCCCTAAAACCTCAATCTGGTTTTCACGGTCTTTAACTTTCACGCTGCCTTTTATGTTATTACCCGCATCGTCAGTTAATGACATATATCCCGGAATGGCCATTTACATATCCTTATCGAATGGAACAGAGTGTTCAACAGTTGAGATCATAACGGCGAGACATCTTTTACCCTGCGGGCTTTTTATTTTGAACATCTCCCTGATTGAATCCACAAAAAGCTTATTACTTTCTGCCTCCGTTTCGGGGAAATTAGCAAACGCGCAAATTTGTTCAACAGTGAGTAACGGTTTATCGTCTTTTAAGATTGCTAAGACACCTTCAGGGTTATGTGGGATGGCTTCAGAAAGCGCCGCCTTTAAATCTTCAGCCTTACTGGCGTCCACTCCGGGTTCAAGGGCACTCGCCACGGCTAACCATGCCTGAGTTCCTTTACTTATCTCTGGTATGACATGATTCCACCATTCCGACTCACCCGTATCATTTGAATCCAGCTCCGCTACAACAGACATGGTGCCTTTGCCGTTTATCATTTGCAGGATCTGTTCAGGAGTGTGGTTTTTGGCAAATAAACCCATCGGTAAGCACAAGAAGAATAGCACCATAATATACTTCATTATCGCACCACCAGTATTGTATCACCCGAATCATAAATCATATGACGCTTGTCCTGACCATTCATAATGATACAACCTGCTGATGCAGAGCCTGGTGGCTGACCTTTTTTATCACCATGAATTTGAAAATGATCCCTACCAAAGGTATTGGTCCCCGCTATAGGCTCAAGAATAATGGCCTCAGCACTTTTATGATTATTCCACCCGGCAATAAAATAAATACCTCTGGGAATGGGGCCTCTGTTTCGTTGACTTTCACACTCTGGCTTATCTTTCGATTCACCCGCACCGCTGTAGCAGTTAGCGACAAACACACCATTATGGCTCAATACCCCCGTCGAAACTTTATACTCCCATGTCATCGATACCGTCTCCTTTCATAAATAGTCCTTTATCGTATGGCTAACAGGAGCGTTAAAATGACTACGACGGTCACAAAACATTACGTCCGAAAATAAATAAGCACAAAAAATATAGAAAAATTAATAATAGATAATTTTGATTTATATAATTTTTATATAAAAGCCGTGTGTCAGGCAGAGAATGCGTCTCTCCCCTTACACCAGTTTTGCACTTTTGGTTCACTTGCCTCTATCCTTAACCCATGGAAAAAATAGCTGAACTCAAACGCGCCAAGCTGCTGGCGCTGGCGCTGCTGCTGGTTGCCGCCGCGGCGTTTATCACCACCCTGTTCCTGCCGCAGACCTTCTGGGTGCGCGGCGTCAAGGCCATTGCCGAGGCGGCAAT
>NZ_QPFW01000137.1:0-9853 GCF_008122455.1 Enterobacter sp. C6 | reverse complement strand
GGGGCGCACGGGCTTATCGCCAGCGTCATCACCTGGATGGTCGTCAACGCGGTAAAGACCTTTTTAAGCCGCCGACTGAACGGGCTGACGGGGGATACCCTGGGCGCGATGGAGGAGATCGGTGAAATGGTCTTCCTGCTGTCGCTACTGTGGGTCTGATGTATGCGTCTTTTTCTGGTTCGTCACGGTCAAACAGCCGCTAACATCAGCGGCGTATTTTACGGGAGTACCGATCTGGCGCTCTCACCGCAGGGCATTGCCCAAAGCCAGCGTGTTGCCGGGTACCTGTCCGGGGTCGCGTTCGGGCACGCGCGCGTCAGCGCGCTGCAGCGTTCGCAGCAAACGGCGCGGCTTATCGTGCCGGCAGCCCATGAAGTCCACGTCGATCCGCGGCTTAACGAGCTGGATTTTGGCGAATGGGAAATGCGTCACTTCAGTGACATCGAAAAAGAAAGTCCCGCGTCGTGGCAGCGCTGGATGGATGACTGGCAAAACGCAACGCCAGACGGCGGCGAAGCCTTCCCGCATTTCGCCGCGCGCGTCAGGGCGGCGGCGGATGAGATGAGTCAGCTGCAGCAGCGCGAAGACATGCTCATTGTGGCGCATCAGGGCGTGTTGAGCCTGCTGCTGGCAACCTGGTTAGGGATGCCCGTGGCGGCGATGTGGCATTTCCCGTTCAGTCACGATGCCTACACGGTCGTTGAAAATCGGGGCGGGCATTGGGTGTTACGGGTATTTAATGGCAGAAGCGTTTGGCAAACAGAAGAGTGAGGGTGATGAGGATGGGGACAGTGAAGGCGCTGGCGGCGGCCATCAGACCGCTTGATAAACAGAAGATTCAGGCGGCCTCAAGGCATGTTGATGGCTTAATAAAGCCGACAAACAGCCTCGGTCGGCTGGAGAGTCTGGCAATACAGCTTTCGGGAATGTGGGGCATCGACAGGCTCGATAATCTGCAAAAAGAGATTATCGTCATGTGCGCCGACCATGGCGTGTTTGATGAAGGCGTGGCCGTGACGCCGAAAGTGGTGACCTGGCTTCAGGCCGTCAATATGCAAAAGGGGTTGACCGGAGTGTGCGTGCTGGCCCGCAATAGCCAGACGTCTGTACTGCCCGTTGACATCGGTATTGACGGCGAGCCTATCGACAATATGCTCAGCCTTAAACTCTCGCGCGGCTGCGGGAATATCGCTCAGGGACCGGCGATGAGCCGTCAGGATGCCGAGCACCTGCTGCTGGCGAGTGCCAGCCTCGTTAAAAAACGCGCGCAGGAGGGGATCTCCGTATTTGGCGTAGGCGAGCTGGGTATTGCCAATACGACGCCGGCCTCGGCAATCATCAGCGTGCTGACCGACAGCGATCCGCATGATGTGGTAGGGATTGGGGCCAATTTGCCGCAGGACCGGGTGCAGCATAAGGAAACCATAGTCCGGCAGGCGATACGCATAAACCAGCCGGATGCGCGCGATGCGGTTGATGTGCTGGCCAAAGTCGGCGGCTATGACCTGGTGGGCATGACCGGGGTGATATTGGGCGCTGGCACATGCGGACTGCCCGTGGTGTTAGACGGTTTTCTCTCGTATGCCGCCGCCATCGCCGCCTGTCAGATTGCGCCAGAAGTGAAGAACTACTGTATTCCCTCTCATTTTTCCGCCGAAAAGGGGGCCAGGCGCGCGCTGGAGCACCTTGGGCTGGCGCCGTTTATCCATCTTGACATGCGTCTTGGCGAAGGGAGCGGTGCCGCGCTGGCTATGTCTATCGTCAGTGCGGCCTGCGCAATGTACTGCGAGATGGGGCAGCTGGCGCAAAGCGGCATTGAGTTGCCGGTTCCGGCATGACGGAAAGCGTTCAGCTTTGGGCCAGTCATCAAAACCCCGTTAACCTGGCATTCTGGTGTTGAGGATACGACGTCGATACTGCAGCGGCGTCTGACGCATCATCTTTTTAAAGCAGGTGATGAAATAGGTCACCTCGCTAAACCCGACGGCCAGGGCAATGGCGTCAATTGTCTCGTCGCTGTACCGTAACCGATCGCAGCTGCTTTTTATCCGCCGGGTCAGCAAATATTCGTGGATGCTGCCCCCGGTCTGCTGGCGGAAGATGCGTGAGGTATAGCTGCGCGAAAGCCCCAGGTCGTGCGCTAGCTGGTCGAGCGAAAACTTGCTGGCATAGTGGGCTTCGATCCAGCTCATAATCCGCGAGGCGACGGTCTGCTGGCGCGGCGGGTAGGGCTGCGGCTGCTCGGGTAGAAATGTCATGAGCTGCATCACCAGAAATGCCACCTCGCAGGCCTCGGTCTGCTCGTTGCCCTCCAGGCGCTTAAACTGCTCAAGGATCCTCTCGATAAACGCCGCGTGCTCGCTGAGATCGTAGATTTGCGCGGGCAGATTGCTGGCGGCCAGCGCGGCGAACCGGGCCTGATGGCGCGGGAAGGCGCTGAGCGCGCTTTCGACGACCGCTTGCTCAATGTGCATCGTGGTGCGGTGATAGGGGTTCTTATCGCTATGATCGACCTGCACCTTGTGCAAGCGGAAGGGCGGGAAGATAAATAATCGCCCCGGACGGGCGGTGTAGTGCTGATTATCCACCACCACGATGCCGTAGCCGCTGGAAATATAGAGCAATTCAACGCACTGATGCCAGTGGTAGTAAATCGCGCTGGTGGTGGACATGCGGTTAAAAGAAATGGCCTGCCGATCGAGCGTAATGCGTTCCAGCAGCTGCGTTTCACCCATTTTACCTCCAGGACAACAGATTTAAATTTTTAGGCCATCATTTGTAATTTATCCCCTTCGCGACCTACAAAATCCAGAAAAAATGAAATAGCGGTTTCCCTCCAGCACACATGCATTTTGATGCTCTGTCGCGTATATCACTCTTAACAACTTGAAAGTGAGAGGCTTATTCGGAAAGCGGTAAATTTCGATTGATTTTCGCATGTACGCGGAGATGGGCGGCACGTACACCCAGTACCAGCTTGCGGGCATCAACGACAAGATCACTCTTACAAGCCAGTGGCTGAATGCTGACGGCGATCCGCTTCGTGCTGCCGATGTGACGGCCTGCAATTGACACGACAATACGAATGGAAAATTGCCCAACACTAAGTCAGTTATGGAAATGATCCGCGCCGGGGAACTGGAATAAGTCTGTTATTTTGACATATAAAAACCGCCTTCATTCAGGCGGTCTTCTTCTCTGTGTTTCGGCTTTGGAAGCTCAAGCAACATACGTACTCTGACTAAAGCTTTTGCAATAACTCAGCGTTGGCATTACGTGTCATTATGAAAGCGTTGTAGATGCATGTTGCAGACCAACCCAATGCCCAAAGTGTTTTATCTGTAATTTCAGTATTAAAATTTCTGTCATTTAAGCGGGACATAAGCCGCCTTTGTGAGCCATCAGGATTGGTGGCCTCAACATGTGACCAGAAGCTAGTGTTGCCAATGAAGCTTGGATGAGCAATATCACACAAAAACTCATAAGCTTGCATTAAATCTTCAGCACCGGGAGACTTAGCAAGCTTCTCAAGAGAACTCATAATATTTGTTTGTTTTACAGAGTTTTCGTTTAGCTGGTATCGAGTTCCCCAAATTAACTTAGCAACTAAATTTTCTAAATCATTTGAGAAAGTGAGCCTATCAGGAATAAAAGTTAGTTCTTTGAAGCTATTTTCTAATTTATTCGCATTAAGTAAAAACACAGTCGATAACTCAAGCAGTGAGCGTGCCGCGACAGCAGGAACAATGACTTCTCTAGCGTTTAATCCATTTAAACAGGATCTAACTAATTCATTCGCTCGCCACCACGTCATCACAGCATGGGCTTCTATATTCCGAGCTTGATCAGTCCAGAAAATTCTATTCAAATCACTAAGTGATGTCGCGGATTTTGACTGTTTGGCAATAGAATCCACATCAGAAAATCTCCAGCGGTATTCATCCGGTAAGTCTTTATCAAGATTCAGAAAGTTTTGAACCATCCTTTCTGAGTCTTTGACACAAAAAATCGTACTCTCTGCGCAATGTGTTATCAACCAATCACTGTAAATATGCTCAGTCATAAAAACCTCAACTATTACTCTTGCTATGTGAAGTGCTTCAGAAAACTGAACCGTAAAGGAGCAGCATACCTGTAAAATTGGTGATTTATGGAGTGATAAAAACACTTTTTTGACGTATTAGAGACGCCAGAAAAAAACAAACCCCGCTCGATGGCGGGGTTTTGCTTAGGAGTCGAAAGGTTCTTCTATCTCAAATATGCTACACGGCAAATCTAATTTACTGATAACCGCACGTCTGTGTGGGTGAACATCAACATCATTCCCCCATGCATAATCATCCCACCGCTCATAGAACTCATCCATGTTCGATACTTGGTACAGTGGCCAATTCAGTGAGTCTATCGTGGCACGGGTACCATCAGCGATATAGACGTTGTAGTTAGCGCTTAATGCCCAAGTAAGCATCACCTGCCAGAAGCGACGGCCAGCACCGGTCTGTTCTTCGTCAGAAACCACAATGTCATGCTCGCTCAGCAAGAATTCGAAAAACCGCTGAGGTAATCCACGAACTACAGCATCATGGCGTGGGTCAGGCGTTCTCCATACCATAATCTGTGTGCATGAGCGACGAGGATAGGCGTACTCGGTGTGGAACTTAATCTCCACCGCATACACAGTGATTTTTTCGTTATCTGCGTTGCTAGCGATGAGTCTGTACTGATCTCTAGTTTTCGACTTAACAAACTCGTAATCACTAGGCACGCTAAAGCCAGGCAGAACGAACGGTGCTACCCCTTTGTCCAAAAAGTCCTGTGTATGGACAACGTTACGACCGATCACCAACAGTTTTTTGTTGAAATCAGCATCATTAATCAGCAACGGCATAGGCTTAGTTGTTTCTATCCTTGAGTGCATCGTTCCCTCCTTACACGGGTATGTGGAGTTCCGATAGTGACTACAATCTGTATAAACAGCATACCAAAGTAAACGTATTTTGTTAAATATCCCTTGTTAGCTGCCTGTAAAAATCAGATTACTATACCCTTCATTATTTATTGTCTCCCCTTCAGCGCATCCATAGCGCCCTTCAGGCGACCTGTATGAGGCTCATTACAGTAGTCACTGCTGGTGAGTTGTATTAGTGGTATACACGGAAGAAACAAAAAACCGCCTTGTGGCGGTTTTTGGCTACTTCTACGATTGTTATTGCCACACAAATTCCGTGCGACACAGGGCTAAAATCTGGAGTTTAGAGCTACTTTTTGCTTCCCGCAGGATGCAGGTCAGCGAAGTAGTCACGAACGGTTTTGCGAACCTTACGCTCATGAGTCCTTCTTCTAAATACAACACGAGCACCAGCAGAACCAGAAGAATCATCTTCTACCGTACGAGTACGCGTTAACCCTGTTTCAGGGTCCTGATATTTAATCGCGATAGAAATCGAACGGCTATCGACTCCCTCATCGAGCAACTTCTGAAGCTGATCAGCGGCTGAATCAACAGCTCTTTTAACTACAAGCCCACGCCTGGAATGAGTAGGGGTTATAGTCGGGCCTCGCTGTATTGAAGGGTCGTTGAGCATCTGAAATATGACATGTTGTACGTTTTCTGACTGCTTTCGTGAAGCAGCAATGCCATATCCAATTTTTTTAAGCCTTGAACCCAAATCTGCAGCTGAATGTTTTTCTTCAAAGGATTCTAGTAAAGCGAGCATTTCAGGCGTATCAAGAGCGAAACTCGATTTGGTTTCAAATTTGACTTTAGATGTCGTCTTCGAAGCTGAATCCTGGAGACCCATAACCTTAACCATATCATCCATAGAAAGCTCTGCAGCTCTATGGTTGATAGCTTTAACTTCCTCACTAACGTTCGGTCCGAATGCATCGAACAGCGTAATTGCGGGAGTTGGTTTAGTGGTTTCAGTTTTAGCAGACATGTGCACTCCTCAAATCGGACAATTATTATACACCTATGTGCGCAAGATCGCTAATGTCTGCATATGGGCAATGATGGGAAGCGGCCCAGTCTTTCAGAGACACGTTGTAAACCTCGTTCACCACATAGTGCCCTTCGTTTTCAGGGTCTACCTGGCGATGATATACATTGAGTGTGAAACGTCCTTCGTACTTCGCAAGCATATGTTCAATAGTAGCTCGGCTCTTAAAGAAATTTTCCTTTAGTATCTCTAACGGAACCTTGCGTGACCTGGCTTGAGCAAAAGTCCATGCGTGCTCCGGGTCAAAATAGACATAGTTCAACATCACTTTGTATCCCATACTCAAGGCCAGATCAAAATTCTGCTCAGCGTTCCTTATGCTTGAAAACGTGGAGTCCATAACGATTTGATAACCTTTTTCAAGGGCTTCCTTATAAATATAATCTACCATCCTTGACGCCGGTCGCTGGTATTCAAAAGCGTTCGCTTCGTTGTAGTAAGGGAACCACCAGCGAAAATCATCGGCATCAATTCTAACCAGGTTGTCGAATTGGTTATCTTCGATAAGCCTGTTTAAGAGTTCGGTTTTTCCTGCCGCAGGTGATCCAGCCATGAATAAGACATGTTTTGCATTTGCTACTTTTTTTGTTGTTACATGCTTGAAAACAAGAGGGCGTATTGCTTTACCAAAATCAGGTAAAAGTTTCTCTAAGCCTTTATCCATTAGTAATCCATACCGTGATTTTTTGCTATGTCTGACAGTAACATACCTCATTTATCAATTTAATCTACAGTCCCTCAGTTGAATTTCACGAATTTTGCGACAGCCTTAACTTTAGTGCATCAATAGCGTCCTTCAACCGTCCGGTACGCGGCTCATTACTGAAGTCACTGATCCCCGGCAAATCATTATCCCTCCTGTGCTGCAGATAGGCGTATTTGCGTGCCTGGCGCTCGATGGCTTCACGTTGCTGTTGGCGTTCCTGGTTGGCCAGCTGTGGCTGGCGTGGGAAATGACCGGCAAAGCGCATTATCGCGAAGCCGCCGAGCGCTATTTACCGTCGTTCGCCCGGCGTATTGAGCAGCGTATCGACACCGCAACGCACGATCTCGGGTTCCTCTATTCGCTCTCCTGCATCAGCGCCTGGCGGCTCACCGGCAATGAAGCCGCTCGGCAGTCGGCCCTGCTGGCAGCCGAGCGCCTGATGGAGCGTTTTAACCCGACGGCCAACATTATTCAGGCGTGGGGTGATTTAAACGACCCGGAGCAGCAGGGGCGAATGATCATCGACTGCAATATGAACCTGCCGCTGCTGTACTGGGCCAGCGAACAGACCGGGGATCCGCGCTATGCGCAGGCGGCGACGGCTCATGCAGGACAGGCCGCGGCCTATATCGTGCGTGAAGATGCCTCGACCTATCACACTTACTATATGGACGTGCAGACGGGCGAGCCGCGCTTTGGCAACACCCATCAGGGCTACAGCGATACCTCGTGCTGGTCGCGCGGCCAGGCATGGGGCATTTACGGCTTCCTGCTCAGCTATCAGCACACCGGCGATAAGCAGATGGTTGAGCTGTCGCGCAGCCTGGCGCATTACTTCCTCAACCGTCTGCCGGAAGATGATGTTTGCCACTGGGATCTGGCGCTGCTCGGTACCGACGCCGTGCGCGACAGTTCAGCGGCGGCGATTGCCGCCTGCGGCCTGCTGGAGCTGGTTAAGGCGCTGCCGACGCTCGACGCAAACCGTGCGTATTATGAAGAGATGGCGCTGCGTATCGCGCTGTCGCTGACCGATAACTACCTTGCTCACGACGACGATCCGACCGAAGGGCTGCTGCAGCACTCGGTTTATCATATGGGCAGCGGTAAGGGGGTCGATCAGTGCTGTAGCTGGGGGGACTATTTCTATCTTGAGCTGCTGGCGCGGCTGCGACAGATTTGGCACCCGTACTGGTAATCCTTAAGCGCTTGTGCGTTTCGCCCGGCGGCGCTACGCTTGCACGGGCCTACAATGAATAGTGCAATATATTGATATGGTTACGGATTGTAGGCCGGGTAAGCGCAGCGCCACCCGGCAAGAAAGCGTGTGCAGACGGTTTACAGCCCGATCACCAGCTCTTCCGAATGGCTCCGCGAACAGCACAGCGCCACCTGCTGGTCCGTTGCGCTTTTTTCCGCCTCCGACTGCACGCTGTCCCGGTGATCCACCACGCCGTCAATCACCGGTGTCAGGCAGGCTCCGCAGATCCCCATTTCGCAGGACAGCGGAACGTCCACGCCGTTTGCCTGCAGCACCTGGGCAATGGTTTTGTCCGCAGGCACCGGCCAGCGCTCCCCGGTGGAGGCCAACTTGACCGTAAAGATCTCGCCCGCGACGTCGCCTGTGGCAGGGGACGCGGGCTGAAACGCCTCGCTGTGAAGATGGGCGTCATCCCATCCCTTCGCCGTGGCGACCTCACGCACTTTTTCCATAAACCCTGCCGGTCCGCAGACCCAGGCTCGCAAACCCGCTTCAGGCATGGGGAGATGCTCTGCCAGCGCTGTGCGCGGGCTGATAGTATGAATGATGCACTCACCGCACTGCGAAAGTTCGCGCGCAAACGCCGCGCTTTCGCGCTTCCTGACGTAATAGTGCAGCGAAAACGACGTGCCGGCGGCCTTCAGCTGCAGGGCCATCGCATACAGCGGCGTAATGCCAATCCCCGCCGCCAGCAATAAAACCCGTTCTGCCTGAACCAGCGGAAACAGATTGCGCGGGGCCGAGATTGTCAGCCTCTGCCCGGGACGCATCGTCTCGTGAACATAGCGCGACCCGCCGCGGGAGGCGGTTTCCCGCCCCACGCAGATAAGATAACTCTCTTCCTCACAGGCCCCGGTCAGGGAATACTGGCGCACCACGCCGCAGGGCAGGTGGACATCAATGTGCGCGCCGGGCTGCCACGGCGGCAGCACTTCGCCGTCTTCAGCCACCAGCCTGACGGCGAGGCTTTTGTCGCCCTCACGCCACAGCCCGTCAACAATTACGCTCAGCATAGCGGCCTCCGTCATACCAGGAAAAATTCGCCAAAGCCCATCTTCTTCAGTCCCCGACGGTAGGCAATTGAGCTTTTATCGGCGGGAATATGGGCTTCCAGGGTCAGGTCCAGCGGCAGGCTTTCCGGGCGCTGGGTTTCCACCATCAGACGGTCCTCTTCAAAAATGCGCAAATTGAAGGCATGCACGTCCTCCACCGGAATATGCAGGTCAAAATTGCGGGCGATAGGGGCGAACATGCGGGTAACGCGCGACGACACGGGCGAGGCTGCGTTCATAATGACCAGTCTCGACTCTTCCGGAAAATGAATCGTCAGGGTGGCGGTGAACGGCAGATGCATTTCAAAATGGCGCAGCCACTGGAAGCCTTCTGGCGCCTGGACGGGGGAACTGGCGGGATAGTTGCTCACGGAGCTCCAGTAATCCGCCACGAAGCCGAACGGCGTCTCCTGCGGCTGATAGGCGGGTACAAGCTGATTATTGGGATCGGCAAAAGTATCGGTGTGGATCCACGCAAAGTGCGCCACGTCCAGAAACCCCTCCACCTGTCGCCCGGCGAAGCCATTCACTTCAAACGCCGGGCAGTTGATCTGCTGAAATCCGTCGTCATCCCAGTGCGGCATGGTGGGCAGCGGCGCAGGGTTATCCGGATCAAAGGCCAGGCAGGTCCAGATAAGCCCGAACCGCTCCTCCACGGCGTAGTTAATCAGGTTCAGCTTCGCCGGAACGGGCTGGTCGGGGCTGGAGGGAATGCGGTTGCAGCGCCCGTCCTCTCCAAAGCGTAAGCCATGGTAGGGGCAGACGATCCCGTGCTCGTCGTGATAGCCGAGCGTCAGCGGCACGCCGCGGTGCGGGCAGACGTCACGGGCGACCACGA
>NZ_QPFW01000136.1:0-9676 GCF_008122455.1 Enterobacter sp. C6 | reverse complement strand
CAATCGGCGAGGCGATGCGGGTGTAGTTCAGGGTGACGCTGCGGGTGTCGAGGCGGGCTTTGGCCTGCTCCAGCGCGGCGCTCGCCACGTCCCGCTGCATGCGGGCATTGTCCACGTCGTGACGGCTGATGGCGTTGCTGCTGCCCAGGCTTTCAAAGCGGGAAAGCTGCTGCTGCGCCTGACGTAGCGTGGCTTCGGCGCTTCTCACTTCGGCCTGCGCCAGGCGCAGGGCGGCGCGCGGCTCGGCGTCGTCCAGCTCAAACAGCACGTCGCCTTTTTTCACGTACTGCCCGTCGCGGAAGTGGATTTGGGTAATCACGCCTTCCGTGCGGGCGCGCAGCTCAACGGTGTGGATGGCTTCGATGCGGCCCGGGATCTGGCGCTCGGCGGCATGGCCGGTCTGCTCCACGGTGGCGATGCGCACGGGAATGGCGGCGGCGAATACGGGTTGCAGGGTACTGACAAGAAGTGCAAACAGGACCGGGAGTTTCATGGGAGTACCTCAGCGTTGTTTCCCCTCACCCCGGCCCTCTCCCCAAAGGGGAGAGGGAGAAAACCGAGCCCAAGGGAGAGGGTTAGGGTGAGGGGTAAGGTTTTAGTTATGCAGACTTACGGAACCTGCGGGTCAGTCGCTTCTCGATTTCGACAACGAAGAACATCACGCCTGCAACGGCCAGGGTCACAAACCAGTAGCGCAGCGGCAGGGCTTCGGTACCGAACAGCATCTGCATAAACGGCAGGTAGATAATCGCCGCCTGGAGCAGGAACAGCACGCCCGTCACCAGCCAGATCCCTTTATTCGCCAGCAGGCCGCGGTTCAGGGAGAACCCTTCGGTATTGCGGCAGTTAATCATGTACACCCACTGGGCGCAGACCAGCATCTGCAGCAGCACGGTGCGGATGAACTCCGCGCTGTGGCCGCGCGGGGCCAGCCAGGCCTCCAGCGCAAAGGCGGCAATGGCAATCATGGTGCCGACGAAGGCCACGCGCCAGACGGCGTAGGCGTCCATCACGTGCTGCCCGGTCTGACGCGGCGGACGGCGCATGATGTTGCGCTCGGCGGCCTCAAAGGCCAGGCCGAAGGAGAGCGTGGCGGAGGTGGCCATGTTCATCCACAGAATCAGCACCGGCGTCAGCGGAATGATGTTCCCCGCCAGCAGCGCAATCACAATCAGCAGCCCCTGCGCCAGGTTGGTCGGCATGATGAACAGGATGGTCTTCTTCAGGTTGTCGTAAACGCGACGCCCCTCTTTCACCGCGCTGGCGATGGTGGCGAAGTTATCGTCCGTCAGGACCATATCCGCCGCCTCTTTGGTCACTTCCGTACCCTTGATGCCCATCGCGATACCCACGTCCGCCTGACGCAGTGCCGGGGCATCGTTCACGCCGTCACCGGTCATGCCGACGATTTCACCTTTGTCCTGCAGCGCTTTCACCAGGCGCAGCTTATGCTCCGGGCTGGTACGGGCGAAGATGTCATACTTCACCGCGGCGTCCGCCAGCGCGGCGTCGTCCATCTTCTCCAGCTCGTAGCCAGTGACCGCCTGCTCGCTGTTGGTGATCCCCAGCATCTGGCCAATGCTCATCGCCGTCTGCGGGTGATCCCCAGTGATCATCTTCACGCGGATCCCCGCCTGCTGGCAGGCGTTAATCGCGTCAATCGCTTCCGGACGCGGCGGATCCATCATCCCTGCGATGCCGAGGAAGATCAGGCTGTGGCTCAGGTCATCGTGCGTCAGCTCCTGCTCGCCGTTCGCCGGCCTGAACGCCGCGGCGACCATGCGCAGCCCCTGACGCGCATAGCGCTCCATCTCGCTTTCCCAGTACGTGCGGTTGAAGGCTTCCGCACCGTTGCGGGTCTGCTGCTCGGCGCACAGAGCGAAAATGACGTCCGGCGCGCCGGTGATCAGGATCTGCTCCTCCCCGCCAATCTGGTAGTGGGTGCTCATGTACTTGTACTGCGAGTCGAACGGGATCTTGTTAACCAGCGTGCTCATCACCGGCTCAAGGCTGGCTTTCGCCGCCAGCACCTTCAGCGCGCCCTCGGTTGGGCCGCCGGTGATGCCCCACAGGCCGCGCTCATCCTGAATCAGCTGGCTGTCGTTGCACAGGTCGATAGTGCGCAGGTACTGCTCCAGCACGGTACCCGGCTGGATCTGTACCGGCTCGTCGCTGCCTTCCAGGTATATGTTGCCCACCGGCTCGTAGCTGTTGCCATCCACACGGTAGCAGGCGTCGGCGGTGATGATGGCTTTAACCGTCATCTCGTTCATGGTCAGGGTACCGGTTTTATCCGAGCAGACCACGGTCATCGCGCCCAGGGTTTCAACCGTCGGCAGCTTGCGGATAATCGCCCGCTTGCGCGCCATCGCCTGCACGCCCAGGGAGAGGATGATGGAGATAATTGCCGGCAGACCTTCCGGTACGGAGGCGACCGCCAGGCTAATCAGGGAGAGCAGCAGCTCGCCCATTGGGATTTCGCGGAATACCAGGCTGAAGACAAACAGCGCGGCCATCATCGCCAGAATAATCGCGAAGATCGCTTTACCCAGCTTGTCCATCTGCACCAGCAGCGGCGTGCGGTGCTTTTCGATACCCGCCATCATCTGGTTGATGTGGCCGAGTTCCGTATCCTGACCGGTCGCGGTGACCACACCGACGCCGCCGCCCGCGCTGACTGTCGTCCCGGAGAAGACCATGTTGGTACGATCGCCCAGCGGTAATTCACCGCTCAGCGGATTAACGTGTTTATCCACCACGGTGGATTCACCGGTCAGAATCGCTTCTTCCACGCGTAAATTATGCGCTTCAATTAAACGCATATCCGCCGGAATACGATCCCCCGCGCGTAATACAATAATATCGCCCGGGACTATTTCAGTTGTGGGGATTGTTTCATGGTTACCGTTACGAATAACGCGCGCCTCGCTGGCGAGCATATTACGAATACTCTTCAGGGATTTTTCCGCGTTGCTTTCCTGAATATGGCCAATTAAGGCATTGATTACCGCCACGCCTAAAATAACCAGCGTATCCACCAAATGGCCCATTATTGCCGTTAATACGGCGGCGGCCAGCAGGACATAAATCAGCACATCATTAAAATGGGCCAGGAAACGCAGCCAGGCAGGTTTACCTTTTTTCTCCGGCAGCGCGTTCGGCCCTGTTTTTTGCAGACGCGCCTGCGCCTCTGCACGATCCAGACCGCTGGCCTTGCTCTGCGCGTGCGCAAGCACCTGCTCTGCGGTCTGCTGGTATGCCAGCCCGCCGGAAGGCGGCATGTTTGGGGACAATTTTTTTTCGGTCATCGTATTTTTCCTTCAATATCCGGTGAACTGAAGCCTGAATTCCTTTCGGGCTTAAATAAATTCATTTTAAAGTCTTGCGGGTAAAATTGATCTACCGCAATATAATGACTTCTCGGTTATTCAAAACTGATTAAAACTATTTCGATGACCTGATTTTTACAAAATATTTCTAAACCAATACTAAACGAGGGGGAACCATGTGGGGTATTTATCGCGGGCGCAGACTGGTGTTATACGTTATCGCGGCCATTGTTATTGCCACGTTAATTGGTTATAGCACCTATACATTTGTAAAATTATTTCCCTGATGCGGACGTTTATTTACATAACGCGATATTAATATAAACGCCGGGTCGTATGTTGTTATTAATTCGCAGTAATAATGTCTTTGTTTTATTCAAAAAGGCCAGCGGGGCTGATATTGCTTTACGTTACAGAATGCCGGACAATGACATTTTTAACTGACGATTAACATTACGATGAAACACCCGCTAGAATCGCTGCTCACCGCAGGCGGCATTTTATTGCTGGCCCTGCTTTCGTGCCTGCTGCTCCCTGCGCCTTCGCTTGGGCTGGTGTTGGCGCAAAAGCTGGTTCAGACCTTTCACATGGTCGATCTTAACCAGCTCTACACCATTCTGTTCTGCGTGTGGTTTTTACTGCTCGGGGCGATTGAATTCTTCGTGCTGCGTTTCGTCTGGCGACGCTGGTTTTCACTGGCGTCCTGAGCCCATAAAAAAGCCGGGTGGCGGCTACGCCTTACCCGGCCTGCACGCGACATGTTAATGTGTCTGGCTATGGTTCTCTTTACGGTACGCACCCGGCGGCTGGTTGAAGGTGCGGGTAAATATGCGGGTAAACGTCTGCTGCGAGTCAAACCCGTAGCGCAGGCAGATATCGTACACGCGAGCGTCGGATTCACGCAGGTCACGCGCCGCCAGCAGCAGCTTGCGCTCGCGAATATAGCGCCCGAGGCTCTCCCCTTTGTACTGCATAAACAGCCGCTGCAGGTGCCACTTCGAGTAACCCGCGTGGCGGGCAATCTCTTCTATACGTAATGGCTGATGCAGATTGTCGTCGATCCATTCGACGATAGTGTCGATAACTTGAGCGGAAATGGTCATACTGCTGTCCCCCTCTGCTTCTCGCTTAAACATTATTCCCACCACGCACGAAAGGTTTGTGCGCTGTCGCTTACCCGAACGGGCTCGCCCAGTTCCGGCGTCAGCAGCCGATAATTTTTATCCTTGCTGGCTTTTGCCAGCTGGATCAGCGGATCGTTCCAGGCGTGTTTCGCCAGCACGAAGCGTCCGTTATGTCCGGGCACCACGGCTTTCGCATTCAGATCCGCCGAGGCCTGCGCCGTTTCCTCCGGCAGCATGTGGATGTACTTCCAGTCCTGGTCGTACTGACCGTTTTCCATAATGGCTAAATCCACCTCGCCAAACTGCTCGCCGATAGCCTTAAAGTGCGGGCCGTAACCGGAATCTCCGCTGTAGTAAATCTTCTGATCTGGCGTAACGAACATAAAGCTGCCCCACAGGGTGCGATCGCGTTTAATGCCGCGCCCGGAGAAGTGACGTGCTGGCAGAACATGCACCGTCAATTCATCGCTGATGCGTACCGACTGGTTCCAGTCGCGCTCGTCAATAATCTCGGGCTTCATTCCCCAGTAGCGCAGGTGGGATCCCACGCCCAGCGGCGTCACCACCCGCTTCACCTTTGGCAGTAGTGCCCTGATGGTGGCGTAATCCAGATGATCGTAGTGATCGTGCGAGATAATCAGCAGGTCGATCTCCGGCATGCGTTCAGCGCGCCACGGATACTCGCCGGCAAAGGCCTTATTGAGGAACGAGAACGGCGCGGCATAGTTGCCAAGAACCGGGTCAATCAGGATCCGTTTGCCCGCGAGCTGCAGGTACCACGAGGAGTGACCGAGCCACACCAGGGTGTCCTGCTCCAGCGGCAGGCTCGCAAGATCGGTTTTCACCAGCGGAAGCGGCCGGGCCGGGCGGGCGTTTTCGGTTTTTTTGGTCAGAAATTCCCACATCGCGACCAGCATGTTTTTGTCACCGTTATAACCCGGCGTCGGCAGCGTATTGTGGAATTTCCCCTCGCGATACTGAGGGGAGGCCTCCACTTCAGTGAGCTGCTCACCCTGCGGCGGCTGGCCGAATCCGGCATTCAGAACAAACGGTAAACTCGCGGCTGAAGCAATAATCATGATTAACACCACGCAGATGAAGAGAGGTTTTTTCATATCCTGACCCGAAAACGCGCCCCATCCGATAGCGTGCGCAGGGTAAACTTGATTATGAGTGAGTAAGCACTCATTATAGATATGATGATAAAGTCGTCAAGACGTTTTCGATCTTTGACATTCCGCGTTGCAGCGTGTCAAAGCACGTGTTTCAATCAGGGTTTTAATCATTGACAGGGGGAACAATTTAGTGGCACGTCCGAAGAGTGAAGATAAAAAACAGGCCTTACTGGAAGCCGCAACGGCGGCGTTTGCACAGTCAGGTATCGCCGCCTCAACGGCGCTCATTGCCCGTAAGGCGGGCGTCGCCGAAGGTACCCTGTTCCGCTACTTTGCTACGAAAGACGATCTGCTGAATGCCCTCTATGTGCATCTGAAGCAGGATCTCTGCCAGACCATGCTGGCGAACCTCGATCGCACCATCACGCTGCCTAAAGAACATACCCGCAATATCTGGAACAGCTATGTGGACTGGGGTATACGTAACCCCGTTTCTCATGCGGCGATCCGCCAGATTGGCGTCAGTGAAAAGCTGAGCGTCGAAACTGAACAGGCGGTGAAAGATATGTTCCCGGAACTCCATGAGCTGTGCCGCCGCTCGGTGCGCCCGGTGTTTATGTCGGATGAATTTAAAACGTTTGGCGATGCACTTTTCTTATCGCTGGCTGAAAGCACGATGGAATTTGCCACCCGCGATCCGTCCCGCGCCGTTGATTTTAAAGCGCTCGGCTTTGAGGTGATGTGGCGCGGGCTTGCGTATGAGGACGCCAATGGAGAGTAAAGCCTTACAGGAGCACGCTATGCGTGTGGCCCTGGAACTGCCGTTCACCGAACACTGCTGGCCGTTCGGGCCGGAGTTTGACGTCTTCAAAGTGGGCGGAAAAATTTTCATGATTGTGGCCGTCGCGCACGGGCGGCCGCACGTCAGCCTGAAGTCAGACCCGGAGAAATCACTGTTAAACCAGCAGATCTACCGCGGGGTAGAACCCGGCTACCATCTGAGTAAAAAGCACTGGATTTCCCTTTACGGCACTGACGACGTGACGCCGGAACTGGTTACCGACCTCATTAATGACTCCTGGCATCTGGTGGTGGATAAGCTGCCGAAAAAAGACCAGAAGTGGATTAGGCCAGTCTGATTGTTCGTCTGAGACGAACAGATTAAGCGCTCGAATTGCACTTATCTTTTGCCGCTTCGCGCGGTAATCTGCTTTCCTTTCGCGCCCGCGAGCGGGCGAATTTCATCACCAGGAGTTGTTATGGATATCATTTCTGTCGCCCTGAAACGCCACTCCACCAAGGCGTTCGACGCAAGCAAAAAACTGACCGCGGAAGAAGCGGAAAAAATCAAAACCCTGCTGCAGTACAGCCCGTCCAGCACCAACTCCCAACCGTGGCACTTCATTGTGGCCAGCACCGAGGAAGGAAAAGCGCGGGTGGCGAAATCCGCGGCAGGCACCTATGTGTTCAACGAACGCAAAATGCTGGATGCATCTCACGTGGTGGTGTTCTGCGCGAAAACCGCGATGGACGATGCCTGGCTGGAGCGCGTTGTCGATCAGGAAGAAGCCGACGGTCGCTTCAACACCCCGGAAGCCAAAGCCGCGAACCATAAGGGCCGTACCTACTTTGCCGACATGCACCGCGTGGATCTGAAAGATGACGACCAGTGGATGGCGAAGCAGGTTTACCTGAACGTCGGCAACTTCCTGCTGGGCGTGGGCGCAATGGGCCTGGACGCGGTACCGATTGAAGGTTTCGATGCCGCTATTCTCGACGAAGAGTTTGGCCTGAAAGAGAAGGGCTTCACCAGCCTGGTGGTGGTGCCGGTTGGGCATCACAGCGTGGAAGATTTCAACGCCACGCTGCCGAAATCTCGCCTGCCGCTGAGCACGATTGTGACTGAGTGCTAATCAACACGGGCCGCTCTGTGCGGCCCGTTACGCTTTACTAATGACTAACCTGCGATGTGGATGCACGTCGCGATCGTATCCCCAGGCAAACGTAATCCAGCGCTCCTCCAGCTCGGCGTATGAACTCACCGGTGTTAAGTGCCACTCTTCACCTACCGTACCGTCCGCCACGCTTATCCGATAATTCATGCTGAACGCCCAGTCGATCATGCGTAACCAAAACCGCTGTCCGTCACCGGTTTGTTCGCTGTCAGAAACCACAATGTCGTATTCGCTTAGCACCCACTGGAAGAAGGATTGGGGTAATCCACTGATTACCCGCTGATGGACAGCGCGTGGCGTACGCCAGACCATAACCTGTGTCGCAGCCCCGTGGGGAAAGGTAATTTCTTTATGAAACGTCAACTTAACGGCATACGTCGTATAGGGTTTTCCGTCGTCGGTGGTGACGAGACGATATTCATCACCGTAGCGCGATTTTAACAGGCGATATCCCACCGGCAGCATAAATCCGGGCAGATGAAAATCCACCGTGCCCCGCGCAAGAAACGCTTCAGTATGTTCCACGTTGCGGGAGATAAGGCCTAATTTTTGGCTGAAATCTGCGGAATCAATCATCAGTGGCGACATGGTGGTTTCTCATGGCGTGAGTATAGACGACTTAACACCTCATCGAAATGATGTCGATTCAGTCGACTGGCTAAGTTAAACCCACCTTACACCTATCTCATCCACTTAGCAGAATCGGCTCTTACTCCCTGAAAGCCCCTCGCAAAAAAACTATTTCCCCTGCGCCGCCAGCCACGCCATCGCCCGCTCTCCTGCCTCATCTACCGGCAGATATACCAGCAAACGCGACCCGTTTCGCGGCGCGGAATACCAGTACATCTGCTGCAGCGTAAACTCCCCCAGCTCGGGATGGGTAAACAGCTTGAGCTGATTCTCCACGCCGCGCACGTCGTTACGCTGGTGCCACAGGGTTTTAAACTCTTCGGACACCGCAAAGAAGCGCGCCAGTTTGGCTTCCCACAGCGGGTCGGCCCGGTGCTCGGCCATCGCCGCGCGGAAATAGGAGACAAAAATGGGCAGCACATCGTCGCGTCTGCCGAGGCGCGCGCGCCACGCCGGATGCGTGAGGAACAGGTAAATACAGTTGCGGTCTTCCGGCGGGATTTCATTGAAATCCACCCCCATCAGGTGGCCGAAGCTGTCGTTCCACGCCACGATGTCGAAATTGGGTTTCTGGATGCTGGCAGGTTTTGGCAGCAGGGTGTCGAGCAGGCGGCGTGTGCCTTCGCTGATGCCCTCGCAGCAGACCGCCTGCGGC
This sequence comes from Enterobacter sp. C6, assembly GCF_008122455.1. NCBI lineage: Bacteria > Pseudomonadati > Pseudomonadota > Gammaproteobacteria > Enterobacterales > Enterobacteriaceae > Enterobacter > Enterobacter sp. C6. Next base: position 868 of record NZ_QPFW01000136.1, on the reverse strand, counting down.
GCCTCACCCGGCGGCAAACCCGCTAACACAAACAGATGCCGGGCCTCGGTCGGAGTACATTGCAGCGCTTTTGCCACGGCCGCCATCACCGCGCTGGACGGATTGACGTCCCTGCCCTGCTCAAGCCAGGTGTACCAGGTTACGCCCACGTCAGCGAGCATCGCTACCTCTTCCCGACGCAGACCGGGCGTGCGGCGGCGACCGCTGCGCGGCAGGCCTAAGCGCTGCGGATCGAGGCTTTCACGCCGTGCGCGTAAAAATGCCCCCAGCTGTTTTCGGGTGTCATCCTGAAGTGAGACGACGGGTTCAGACATCAGCGCCATAAATCCCCCTGCATGGTAGTGCCAGTACCAGTATAAGCAAGAACTGGTACCCGTTTATCTGATGGTAGATGCTACGACCATCTGTTGAATGACGCAATGGAGTTACCATGAATACGTCAGTTGTTTCACCGGGTCGCGCTGGCCTGATATTGCTGTTAACCGGCCAGATGCTGCCGATGATTGATACCTCAATCACCAACGTGGCGCTGGACGCCATTACCCATTCACTGCACGCTACCGCCACCGAGCTGGAGCTGATCGTCGCGCTCTACGGCGTGGCCTTTGCCGTCTGCCTCGCGCTCGGCAGCAAGCTGGGGGATAATTTTGGCCGTCGCCGTCTGTTTATGTGGGGTGTGGCGAGCTTTGGTCTGGCCTCGCTGCTGTGCGGAATGGCGGGGAACATTGAACAGCTGCTCGCCGCGCGCATCGTTCAGGGCGCGGGTGCCGCACTGATCATGCCGCAAATTCTTGCCACGCTGCACGTGACGCTGAAAGGTACGGCGCATGCAAAAGCCATCAGCCTGTTCGGCGGCATCGGCGGGATT
>NZ_QPFW01000135.1:0-9661 GCF_008122455.1 Enterobacter sp. C6 | reverse complement strand
GTCACCATTCACCGCCTCTGCGTGCAGGAGCGCGACGAGCTTTCCATGTTCCTTGCCGCCGGGCGCCACATCGAAGTGTTCCGCAAAAAGGCGGAAGATGCCGGAAAACCGCTGCCGGTGACGATTAACATGGGTCTCGATCCCGCCATCTATATCGGCGCGTGCTTTGAGGCCCCCACCACGCCATTTGGTTATAACGAGCTGGGCGTCGCCGGGGCGCTGCGCCAGCAGCCGGTTGAGCTGGTGCAGGGCGTGGCGGTCAAAGAGAAAGCCATCGCGCGGGCGGAGATCATCATCGAAGGCGAACTGCTTCCGGGCGTGCGCGTGAGAGAGGATCAGCACACCAACACCGGCCACGCGATGCCGGAGTTCCCGGGCTACTGCGGCGAGGCGAATCCCTCCCTGCCGGTGATCAAAGTGAAAGCCGTGACCATGCGAAACCACGCCATCCTGCAAACGCTGGTGGGGCCGGGGGAAGAACATACCACGCTGGCCGGATTGCCGACCGAGGCCAGTATCCGTAATGCCGTTGAAGAGGCGATTCCGGGCTTTCTGCAAAACGTCTACGCACACACCGCAGGCGGCGGCAAGTTCCTCGGTATCCTGCAGGTGAAAAAACGCCAGCCGTCAGACGAAGGACGTCAGGGCCAGGCGGCGCTTATCGCCTTAGCCACCTATTCGGAGCTGAAGAACATTATTCTTGTCGACGAAGACGTGGATATTTTCGACAGCGACGACATCCTGTGGGCAATGACGACGCGCATGCAGGGCGATGTCAGCATCACCAATATTCCGGGGATCCGCGGCCACCAGCTGGATCCGTCCCAGTCGCCGGATTACAGCACCTCGATTCGCGGCAACGGCATCTCCTGCAAGACGATCTTCGACTGCACGGTGCCGTGGGCGCTGAAGGACCGCTTCGAGCGCGCGCCGTTTATGGAGGTGGATCCGCGTCCATGGGCGCCGGAGCTGTTTGCCGCTAAAAAATAGAGAAAATCACGCGCGTATGGCCCACAGGTCATACGCTTATTTTCTTTTCAAGCGTGGCGATATTTTCACCCGCCACGCGTTTCACAGTGAAACGATCGACGCTCAGCAAAATGAGCATCAGCCCCCTGCCGCTCTCCAGCAGCGGCGACATTTCGCAGAAACGGTCTCGCCTGGCGGCCTCAAGCCGATCCTGCGGGAACGCGTCACCCGCGTCGCTAAAAACAACGCAGACGTCATTACCGCGGACGTCGAACTGTACACGAAAGACGCGCGAGTTATCCTCACGAAGCGCGTAGCGGATGATATTCGTCGCCACTTCACAGGCGGCGAGATCGAAGGCGAAACGCCACTCATCATCTACGGGAAGCGCGCTCAACCTGACGCCCAGCCAGCCGGACAGCGGCGTCAGGGACGCGATCGCCGCCGGAAATTCAGCCTGCTCCGGCGTCTGCATCTACTGCCCCAGCTGCGCAAGCGCGCTGTTTTTATCCGGATAGATGCGGAATATGCGATCCATTCGGGTCAGGATGAACATATTCGTGATCCCGGGGTTCAGGGAGCAAAGCGCCATTTCGCCTTTCCCGTTCATCAGCTTAAACAACGACACCAGCATCCCCAGCCCGCTGCTGTCGATAAAGTCCACTTTGCTAAAATCGACAATTAAGGCTTTACGATCGCTGCCAATTTCTTCCGTGACAGAGGCCTTAAACGCCGCGGCAATGGACGCATCCAGCCGCCGAACTGCGGGGGTGAGAATATTGGCATGTGGTAATCGTTCGGTGTTAATAATCATTCTGTTCTCCCTGACGCTCAATCACGAGCAGTGACACGTCATCGGTTAAGGCGATGGGTTCATCACGATTTGCATTGCGCCAGTCGGTCAGGTGGTCACCAAACCGCGGCAGGAGCTGGTCAACCGGGAGCCGGGCATGCTCATGAAGCCAGCGTTCGAGACGCTGCGGGCCAAACTGCTCGCCGCTGACGTTCTCACACTCCGTAATACCGTCACTGAATAAGCATAAGCGATCCCCCGGATTGAGGGTAAACGCGACGTCCTCCCAGCTCAGGTCTGGGATCAGCCCGACCGGCGGGCCGCCATCGCCCACGGACGTGACTTCGCTGTCTGCGTTCACAATGACGGGAGTGGGATGCCCGGCCTGACACAGCAACCCCTCACCACTCTCTGGATCGATCACGCCGTAAATGAGCGTGAAATAACTGGTGATGTCGCTCTCTTCACTGCAAAAGCGGCTGTTCAACATCCTGACGACCTCCGCAGGTGACTGAATACCGCCCTCATCGGTAAACAGAAAGCGATCCACCACACGGCCATGTAAAAACTGGCGAGCCACCGCGAGGGACATCATCGCGGCCCCCACGCCGTGACCCGAGACATCAACGCAATAGAATCCCAGATGGGAATCCAGCGGAAAGATATTGAACACATCGCCCGAGACCCAGGCTGACGGTAGGAAAAGCCAGTCGGAGAAGTAGTCACCATAGCGTAAGCGGTGTGAAGGCAGCACCGAGTGCTGAACGCGCGCCGCCAGTTCAAGATCTTTTTCAATCTGATGTAACGCTTCACTCAGGCGCTTGTTATGCGCCGCGAGAGTCGCCTCCAGCGTCAAAATACGTACCCCGGCGTGGAGCCGCGCCCGAAGTTCAGCCTGTTCAACGGGCTTGCTTAAAAAATCATCCGCCCCGGCATCAAACCCCTGCGTCAAGTCCCCGGCATTCTCGCGGGCCGTCAACAGGATGATATACACATAGTGGCCAAACTGACGGTTACGGATCGTCTGACAGAGCGTAAGTCCGTCCATTTCCGGCATTTCCCAGTCGCTTATCACCATGCTAACCGGCTGACTGGACAAGATTTCCAGCGCGGCGACGCCATTTTCCGCCTCGCTCACGAGATACCCCCACTGGGTGAGCATCCGGGAGAGTAGACGACGATAAATCAGCGAATCCTCAACAATTAACACGTGCAGAGCCGACATGTATCCCTCCTATAGCGGTAAGAACCAGATGAGGCTCACGGTCCCTTCCCTGAATTTTGCGTTACCGTTGCCGTGCCCCGGATAGCGCGTCCCCGCATAGTTAGCGTACTGAACAGAGAACGATCCCGGCGTATAGCCCGCGTAGCCAAAGCTGTAGCTGTAATCGCCGTTCCAGGGCTGCTGCTGGCTGCTGTCCGGAAACCAGAATGCCGTCGCACGAACGAAGAAATGTTGTTTGAAGGTGTAGCCGCAGCCGCCCAGCATGACGTTTTTATTTTTGCGGATGTCATCGCTGCTGAGATCGTAGTAGCGCGGGACCCAGCTGTACCCGACCTGGCAAATAATGGAATCCCCTTTGTTTATCAGCAGCGAATTTTCTATCGGTTTGGGCAAGGAAAACTTATAGGCCAGCGTAAATGCACCCTGTTCGAAATAGGTATGTCTCCTGCTACCCGACGTCCAGAAGTGGTTATCGCCGTAGTTTCCGTAAACCAGGCTAAACGTATTTGCATGCCAGTCGTCATAGCCGAAACTATAGCGAAAGTCCGCGGTGTAGCGGTTGGTATCCCTGACGGGCAACCGGGAGGTAATGTTGGCAAACCAGAAGCTGTACGGGGAATACTGAAGACTCAGATTCAGCGTCTGGTTAATTTTTTTCTCCTGCGCGGCGCTGTCCGAGCTATTGGGCACGCTCACCATCTGCTCTTTCAGCCCTGAACTGAAGCTCAGGGCACCAGAGAATTTCTTGTCATTTCCCGAGAACAAACGCCCCCACCGGCTGGTAAACACGCCTGCCTGAACGGGTTCACCGTTCTTATCGCGCAGGGTTTCTTTATCATTGCTTTGCGCCGCCTCTGCGGCGGGGATCGCGGCGAGCAGCACGCCCGCCAGAAGCCATTTTTCGCGCATAACCGCCATCCTTAGTTAGGTATCCAGCGTGCGCCGACGTCGTATTTTGCCATCAGCCACAAAATACCCAGTGCCGCCGCATGCACTAACGTGTTCTCTATCCAGGCGTGACGCCATAAGTCGAAGGTGATGAACTGGCTCACCAGCAGCACTACGTACACATGCAAAATAAAGGTATAAAGCGAGTGCTGGCCTAGCGGGATCAGGAACCATCCCAGCAGGCGGTTGAGCGGCGTCCAGCAATATGTCAGCACCAGGTAGACGGTAACCATCAGGGCGATATCGTTTAGCACCCGCACCGGGCCCAGCCCATTCTTCGCCGCCCAGGTGTGATAAAAGGTATTGAAGCTGTCCGGTGGAATCAGGTGCATCAGCAGCGCGGGGGGCATAAACGGGTTGGTATGGTTCTGTGCAACGAACCCCAGAATGAGCGCCACCATCACCAGCGCAACCACCACCACTTTACCTGCTGACGTGCGTGCGAAAGAGATCAGTTCGGCTTTATACCAGCCGCTGACCATGCCCAGCACAAAGATGAACTGCCAGGCCAGCAGCGGAAAGGCAAATTCGAACTCCGACGGGGTCAGCCGAAGCGGCCACCTCTGCCACAGGCCGTACACCAGCAGCGACAGCCCTAACAGCCACCAGACTTTCCCTTTCTGCAACATCCCTAAAAAAAGGGGGCTAAAGAGCAGCAAAAAGATATACAGTCCCAGAATTTGCGTCTGATGGGGGCCGATCTGCAAATAGAGAATAATGTTGAACCAGGTCTCTTTAATCTGCGGCGTAACAGGATAAAGCGACCAGCTTTGCCCCGAAAAACGGTCGGTAAAATGGGTAACCTCGAAAATATTAATATGTGGGATATAGGCCAGAAGAATAAATGACACTATGACAATGATATTTACGCGATATATTTTCCACGCCCTGAGATAAAGCCCCCAGGAAACCGTGAGTAAAACCACTTTTTGCAGACGCGCGCGATTCAGCATTCCCAGCATAAACCCCGAGAGAATAACAAACCCTTCAGCACCTGTGGTCAACCCAAAACGCTCCCAGGAGAATATATTAAATACCGACATTACCTCCGTATGCGCCACGACCATCATGACGAGGGCAATGCCGCGCATAAAGTCAATTCTCAGATCCCGGGCACCTGCAACGGCATAACGCCATGCTATTGATTTAGCGGCATCTTCTTGCGCGATGGACGGCGCAACATGGCTCATAGGGTGTCCTTTGCCTGAAAACGAACATTAAGGTCTAAATAAAGTAGATAGCCTAAAGGAATAGTAACTGCAATTTATCGGCGACAGATGAAACATATTAAGCAGAATTAAAGCTGAATTAACCCCTGCTACATATTAATAAAAACGCGGCTGGACACTTTTATTCGGCGTTCTACACTTATCTTAAATCTTGTTTAATCGCTATTTTCTTTCTCTTTTGGGCAACTGTCTGCGCAGCAGAATGGGTCTGCATTTTCACGGAATCAGGAACGCCGGAACTATGGATTTTTATTTTTCCCGTTTTGAACATCGTCGTCCTCCGGAGCCGTTAACAACACCGCGTTGGGTAATGATGACCTGGCAGGTGTTAGCGGTCGCGGCGCTTATTCTGGGCGCCAATTATATTTACTGGCGCTGGACCTCCTCCCTGAATACGGACGCGTTATGGTACGCCATACCGCTGGTTCTCGCCGAAACGCTGGCGTGGATCGGCACCGTGCTGTTTACCATCAATTTATGGAAAGAACAGGATCCTCCCCAGTGCCCGCCGCCTGGCGAAATTAACGAATGCCTGTCGCCAGAAGAGGCCGTAGAACCTCGTCCTGTAAAAGTGGATCTGTTCATTGCCACCTACTCGGAAGATACCGAACTGGTCAGGTTATCCATTCGCGACGCCCTTAAGATGGCGTACCCGTTCCCGCTTGACTACCGGATCCACGTGCTTGATGACGGCCGTCGCCCGGAGATGAAAGCCGTTTGTGATGAGGAAGGCGTCAATTACATCAGTCGACAGACCAACATCGGCTTTAAGGCCGGTAATCTGCGTAATGGCCTTGAGCAAACTGACGGCGATTTTATTGTCATCTGCGACGCCGACACCCGGGTATTTCCCACCCTGCTCAGCCATACGCTGGGCTATTTCCGTGATCCGGACGTGGCCTGGGTGCAGACGCCGCAGTGGTTCTTCGATCTTCCGGAAGGTGAAAATTTGTCACGCTGGGGCCAGCGGAAAGCGGGAAAAGTGGGCTACGGTCTGGGCTGGCTGATTCAAAAGTGTGTTGGCCCGGTCACGATAGGCCGCGACCCGTTTTTTAACGATCCACGCATGTTCTATGACGTGATCCTGCGGCGGCGAAACTGGGCGAACGCGGCTTTCTGCTGCGGCGCGGCCTCCATCCACCGTCGCGAAGCGGTCATGCAGGCCGCGCTGCGCAGCTATGTCTGGTCCGTCGAAGAGGAGATCCATCGCCATACGCGCGATATTCGCGATGACGAAACGCGGGAAGCGCTGCAGGAGGCAATGCGCCCGCACGTAGCGTTTGACACTGAGCTAACGCCCTATAAATTCCACGTCTCGGAAGATATTTACACCTCGGTGCTGCTGCACGGTGACGCCGCGCGACGCTGGCGCTCGGTCATGCACCCGCGGGTGGAGTCGAAGATGCTCTCTCCGCAGGATATGCTGACCTGGATGATCCAGCGCTTTAAGTACGCCGCCGGCTCGCTGGATATTTTGTTCCATGACAACATCTTCAGCCGTCGCCGCTTCAGGCTTTCCCTACCCCAGACGCTGATGTATGCCACCACCTTCTGGTCGTACATGGCCTGCGTGTGGAACACGGTGTTTTTGATTTCACCCATAATTTATCTGTTCACCGGCATTCCGCCGGTATCCGCCTGGTCGACGCCGTTTTATCTCCACTTTCTCCCGTTTTTTATTTTCTCTGAACTGGCCTTTATGTTCGGAACATGGGGGATTTCGGCCTGGGACGGCAGGGCCTCCTACCTCTCCTTCTTTTCCATGAACCTGCGCGCGCTCAATACGGTGCTGCGGGGCGAGCAGATCAAATTTCACGTTACGCCAAAAGAGCGGCAGACGGGCCGCTTTCTCTACCTGGTGAAGCCGCAGATAGCCATCGTGGTGCTGACCCTGACAGGACTCGTCTGGGGCGGTATCCAGGTGGCGCGTGGACAGGTGGACGACCCCTCCGGCTACGTCATCAATATTTTCTGGGGAGGGGTGAACATCGCCGCCATGCTGCCGCTAATTTTCGCGGCCCTGTGGACGCCCGCTGAAGAGGACGAGGTCACCCAATGAGGATACGTGATGCCCTGCTGCCCGCTCGCAGCTACCTCACCATTTTGCTCGGGTTCCTGCTCGGCTTTGCCATTGTGGTCTGGGTGGAGAAACAGATGCCCACGCGTGTGGAAAGCAGCGGCGGCATCGCGCTCAGTAAAGACTTCCCACCGCTGCCTGCGAAACGGGCGCTGACCTATGACGAAGCCATCTGGGCGCGGGTCGCCTGGCAATACTACGTGAATAATACCCAGCCAAACGGCCTGGCGAACGCCAGCGACGGTGAACCGTGGCTGAGTCTATGGAGCGTGGGGAGCTATCTGTTTGCGACTGCCGCCGCACAGCAGCTCAACATCATTTCCACCGATGAGTTTGACGAAAGGGTCAGCACGGCCCTGTTTACGCTGGGGCAGCTGCCGCTCAACGAGCGAGGCCTCCCTGCCGCGTATTACCATGCTGACACACTCAAGATTCTGGGCAAACCTGACGCCTCCGCAATCGGTCTGAGCCGGCTGCTGACGGCATTACAGACCCTGCTGTGGCGCTATCCGCAGCACGCGGCGGCCATCCGCGATTTGTTGAGCGTGTGGCGCACCGCGGCGCTGATTGAAAATAACACCCAAAGCCAGGCTGCGGTGCCGCTCCATCACTGGACGCTGACCGATGACGAACAGCGGGACAGCTTTGGCTATAGGCTCTATGCCAGCCATACGCTGCGCTTAATTGACAGCGCGGCAGGCCTCGCGGTGACCAATCCGCCTGAAGGGCAAAAGATGATCGATCTGGACGGCGTGATGGTGCCGGATGAAGGGCTACGCACGCCCTGGGGCAAGCAAACCTCCCTGATCAGTCTCCCCTATCTGTTAACCGGCCTTGAGCTGGGCTTTGACGCGCAGAGCGCTGAAATCGCGTGGCGGATTATGCAGATCCAACAGCGGCGTCATAGCCTGCGTACCCCAAAACCGCCGGTCAGCACGGATTATGCCGAACCGGCGCCGGATTATGTTAACGATCTGCCTAACAGGCAGCCGGTTCAGGCGCGCAACCTGCGCGACGAAGTGCCGGAGAAGGTGGCGATTACCTCCACACGCACCGCGTTTGCCTGGTACGCCCTGTTCCGCAACAGCTGGAGCGAAGCGCTGCGCCAGCAGGTTCTGCCGCTTCAGGTGCCGGGTAAAGGCTGGCAGCGCGGGTTAAATCTCAACAACAGCGTCAATGCCGTCGTAGACGCCGATACCAATGCCATTGTGCTGGAAAGTCTGTCTTACATCGCGCATGGCCAGATGCTCTGTCTGGCCTGCCTCTCCACTTCCCCCTCAGCAGGAGCAACGCCATGAAGCCACGATCCCCGATCCTTTTCCACCTGCTCACGGGAATAACGATCTGCTGGCTGGCCTTATCGACCGTGCGTGCGGACACCGAGCTTCCTGCATCAGGTTACTCCCCGCGTAGCGGCGAGCTGACCGCCCGAGAGATGACCATCGCGAAAAACGCCTGGCAGTATTTCGTCTCCAACTATCAGCCCACGACGGGCCTGGTGAATGCGGTCAACAAATACCCCTCCACCACCATGTGGGACAGCGCCTCCTATCTGGCCGCCCTGACGGCGGCGCGCGAGTTGGGGATCATTGATAAAGCGGAATTTGACCGCCGGATGCTAAAATTCCTCGCCACGTTAAATACCCTGGTACTGTTCCGCAACGAGCTGCCCAACAAGGCCTATAACACCATCAGCGGCCAGAAAGTGGACTACACCAACAAGCCCGGTGAAATTGGCTTCTCGGCGCTGGATATCGGGCGAATGCTGGTCTGGCTGAAAATCATCAAAGAGCGTTATCCGGAGTACGGCAACAGCATTGATAACGTGGTGCTCGGCTGGGATTTCAGCCACGCGATCGACCCCTGCGGCACGCTGTACGGCGCCTATCTGGAGAACGGCCAGCCGAAATATGTTCAGGAAGGTCGGCTGGGCTATGAAGAGTACGGCGCGGCCGGTTTCCAGCTGTGGGGGTTTAATACCTGTAAAGCCAGCCGTCCGCAGCCTTACGAGCTTGCCGAAATCTACTGCGTGCTGGTCCCGTACGATACACGCGACCCGCGCAACACGTCGCAGCATAACTACGTGGTGACGGAATCCTACCTGCTCTACGGGCTGGAGTTCGGCTTTGATAAACCGACCGACCGGGATAACGCCCCGCGCGACTACTCCCTGACGTGGATGAAAAACTTTGCTGACCGCGTTTATCAGGCTCAGGAGAACCGCTATACCATTACCGGCGTCCTCACCGCGCGATCTGAGCACCAGCTCGATAAAGCCCCTTACTTCGTCTATGACACCGTCTTCAGCGACGGGTACAACTGGAACACCATTACCGATAAGGGCCAGTTCGTCCCTAACGCTGCCGCGATATCGTTGAAGGCGGCGCTGGGCATGTGGGTGCTGTGGAACTCCCCCTATA
>NZ_QPFW01000134.1:0-9286 GCF_008122455.1 Enterobacter sp. C6 | reverse complement strand
CATTGGGGGCTATTTCTCCCCGCTCCCCAGTCGATATGCCAGCGCCACCACCAGCGACTGCACCAGGCACAGCGTCGCCGACTGAGACCGAAACGCGTCCACCTGCGCCTCTTTCACCACAAAGCAGAGATCGCTGAACGTCGCCAGGGGGCTTATCTGGCTGTCCGTAATCACAATCTGCCGCGCGCCAACGCTGGCGGCGGTTTCGCTGACCATCACCGTCTCTTCCGCGTACGGCGAGAAGCTTATCGACACCACAATGTCGCGCGCCTTAATGCGGCTAATCTGCTCGCGCAGCATGCCGCCCATGCCGTCGAGCAGGATAGGGCGGCACTCCAGATGGCTCAGGGCGTAGGTAAGGTACGCGGCGACGCTAAAGGATCGACGCAGTCCGGCGATGTAGATGGTGTCGGCGTCGGCCAGCAGCTGTACCGCGCGCTCCAGCATCTCCGGTTCGGCGCGGGCGGCCAGCTGCTGCAGCGCCTGCGCGTTTGAACGGGCAAACTCCTGCAGGATATCGAGCGGCGTTTCCGGCACGGCCTCGCTCTCCATCTCGCGGAACAGCCGGGCGCGGTCGCTGTAGCTGGCGGTCTCCTCCACCAGGTTCATGCGAAACAGCTGTTTCATTTCGTTGAAGCCGGTGAAGTCAAAGGCGTTGGCAAAGCGGATCAGCGTCGAGGGCGGCACGTCGGCGCGCTCGGCAATGACGGCAACCGTATCAAACGCCACGCTGTTGGTGTTATCCAGCACGTAGCGGGAGACCTGCTGCAGCCTCTTGCTCAGGCTATCGTAGCGATCGCGGATTTGCTGCTGCAGTTCGTTCAGGCTGGTTGCTGTCGTCATCTTTTCCCCCAAATACAGTCTTATGATTCTAAACGCAAAACCGCGTCTTTTAAATGTCGGCCATCCATCTGGCAGCAAAAATGAAACAGAAACTTCAGTCATTTCCTCGCCCGAAATTCCTTAATAGCGCACGCGGCGTCAGTGGTGCTGGCTGTTAACATAAAAATCCATCCTTGATCACAATAATCATCATTTATTTTATTTCAACTTAAAATGGAATATTTGTTTCATATATAGTGTTCAGTACACAGTGTTCAGGTCACAGTCACGTATCAACAGCGAGAGGTTAAGGATGGAGACGGTAGCGAATTTTATTCACGGCGAATGTGTCACCGGTTCAGGCCAGCGCGTTCAGGCGATCTTCAACCCGGCCACCGGCGAGCAGATCCGCCAGGTGGTGATGAGTACGGCACAGGAAACGGAGCAGGCGATTGCCGCCGCGCAGCAGGCGTTTCCGGCGTGGGCGCGTCATGCTCCGCTTAAGCGCGCGCGCGTGATGTTCCGCTTCAAGGCGCTGCTGGAAGATAACATGGATCGCCTGGCCCGCCTCATCAGCGAAGAGCACGGCAAGGTCTTTTCCGACGCGGTGGGTGAACTGACCCGCGGCCTGGAAGTGGTGGAGTTTGCCTGTGGTATTCCGCATCTGCAAAAGGGCGAACACTCGGCGAACGTCGGCACGGGCGTCGACAGCCACTCGCTGATGCAGCCGCTCGGGGTCTGCGCCGGGATCACGCCGTTTAACTTCCCGGCGATGGTGCCGATGTGGATGTTCCCGATTGCGCTGGCGACCGGCAACACCTTCGTGCTGAAGCCGTCGGAAAAAGATCCTTCTCTGGCGCTCGCGCTGGCGCAGCTGCTGAAAGAGGCCGGCCTGCCGGACGGCGTCTTCAACGTGGTGCAGGGCGATAAGGAGTCCGTTGACGTGCTCCTGACCGACCCTCGCGTGCAGGCGGTGAGCTTTGTCGGCTCCACGCCGATTGCGGAATACATTTACCAGACCGCCTCCGCCCACGGTAAACGCTGTCAGGCGCTGGGCGGGGCGAAAAACCACTGCATCCTGATGCCGGATGCGGACATGGAGATGGCGACCAACGCCATCATGGGCGCGGCCTACGGCGCGGCGGGGGAACGCTGCATGGCGCTCTCCGTGGTGCTGGCGGTAGGGGATAACACCGCCGATGACCTCTGCGCCCGGCTGGAAAAACAGATTGCCGCGCTGCGCGTCGGGCCGGGGCTCGACCAGACGCCGGAAAACGAAATGGGACCGCTTATCTCCTCCGCGCACCGCAGCAAGGTGCTGGGCTACATCGACAGTGGGGAAGCGCAGGGAGCCAAACTGCGCGTGGACGGCCGCGGCTTCAGCGTGAAGGGCCACGAGCAGGGCTACTTCGTCGGGCCGACGCTGTTCGATAACGTCACCCCGGAGATGACCATCTATAAAGAAGAAATTTTCGGCCCGGTGCTTTCTGTGGTGCGCGTAGCAGATTACGCCAGCGCGGTGGACCTGATTAACCGCCATGAATATGGTAATGGCTCGGCGATTTTCACCCGCGACGGCGGCTGCGCGCGCCGCTTCTGCGAAGAGGTGCAGGCGGGCATGGTGGGGGTCAACGTGCCGATCCCGGTGCCGATGGCGTTCCACAGCTTCGGCGGCTGGAAGCGTTCTATCTTTGGTGCGCTCAACGTCCACGGCAACGATGGCGTGCGTTTCTACACCCGAATGAAAACCATCACCGCGCGCTGGCCGGAAATGCAGCAGGAGACAGGCGCTGCGTTCTCCATGCCGACGCTGGGCTGACAGGAGGCGTTATGCAAACCGAACGTATGACCATGGCCCAGGCTCTGGTCCGGTTCCTTAATCAACAGTACGTTAGTGTGGACGGTGACGAAACGCCCTTCGTGGAGGGCGTCGCCACCATCTTTGGTCACGGCAACGTGCTGGGTATCGGCCAGGCGCTGGAGCAGGACCCGGGCCATCTGCAGGTGATGCAGGGCTGCAACGAGCAGGGCATCGCCCATATGGCGACGGGATTCGCCAAACAGCACCGGCGTCAGCGCATTTTTGCCGTCACCTCCTCCGTCGGGCCGGGCGCCGCCAATATGGTCACGGCGGCGGCAACCGCCACGGCGAACCGCATCCCGCTGCTGCTGCTCCCGGGCGATATTTACGCCAGCCGCCAGCCGGACCCGGTGCTGCAGCAGATCGAGCAGTATCACGATCTTAGCATCAGCACCAACGACTGCTTCCGTCCGGTCTCCCGCTACTGGGACCGCATTAACCGTCCCGAGCAGCTGATGAGCGCGATGCTCAGCGCGATGCGAACGCTTACTGACCCGGCAGATACCGGTGCGGTGACGATTTGCCTGCCGCAGGACGTGCAGGGGGAAGCGTGGGATTACCCGCTGAGCTTCTTCGCGCGTCGCGTGCACCACATCGAGCGTCGTCCGCCCGATCCGCAGCGTCTGGCGCAGGCGCGGGCGCTGATCGCCCGCAAGCGGCGTCCGCTGGTGGTATGCGGCGGCGGGGTGCGCTATTCCGGCGCGCATGAGGCGTTTCGCGGCTTTGTCGAGACGCTGCGGCTGCCGTTTGCCGAAACCCAGGCCGGAAAGGGGGCGCTGGTAAGTGACCACCCACTTAACCTCGGTGGCGTAGGGGTGACGGGCGGAATGGCGGCCAACCAGCTCGCGCCGCAGGCCGACCTCGTGATTGGTATCGGCACGCGCCTGACCGACTTTACCACCGGCTCCAAGGCGCTCTTTTCCCATCCGGACGTCGAATTTCTGCTGCTGAACGTGGCCGAGTTTGACGCCCTGAAGCTGGACGCCACGGCGCTGATTGCCGATGTCCAAACCGGGCTCCAGGCATTGACCCACGCGCTCGGTGATTACCGCAGCGGCTGGGGAGAGGCGATCGCTGAGGCGAAATCCGCCTGGCGCGACGAGTGCCGTCGCCTGTGGGATCGCCAGTGGCGTCCGGACGACGCGCCCGAAGTGGCGGGGCACCTGGACGCGCAGCTGGCGGAGTACGGCGAGACGCTCAACACCCGCCTGACCCAGACGCGGGTGCTGGGGCTGATCAACCAGCATATTGAAGATAACGCCATCGTGGTGGGCGCGGCCGGTTCGCTGCCGGGCGATTTACAGCGCCTCTGGCAGGTCAAAACGCCGGACAGCTATCACCTGGAGTACGGCTACTCCTGCATGGGCTACGAGATTGCGGCAGCCATCGGCGCGAAGCTTGCCCGACCCGAGCAGCCGGTTTATGCCATGGTGGGGGATGGCTCCTACATGATGCTGCACTCCGAGCTGCAAACCGCTGTGCAGGAGGGGATTAAGATCACCGTTCTGCTGTTTGATAACGCCAGCTTCGGCTGCATTAACAACCTGCAGATGGGGCACGGCATGGGAAGCTTTGGCACGGAAAACCGCCATCGCAACCCGGAAACCGGACGGCTTGACGGGCCGCTGGTGAAGGTCGATTTTGCGAAAAACGCGGAGAGCTACGGCTGCCGCGCGTGGCGGGTGCACGACGAGCAAACCCTGCTGGCGGCGCTGGAGGCGTCGCGCACCCATCCGGGCCCGACGCTGCTGGACATCAAGGTGCTGCCGAAGACCATGACCCACGACTACGCCTCCTGGTGGCGAACCGGTGATGCGCAGGTGGCGGAATCGTCTGCCGTGCGTGAAGCCGCGGAGCAAACGCAGGCGCAGGTGAAAAAAGCCCGTCAGTATTAAGATTTTCCGCCGTAACGAAATTTTCATTTCATTTTCCCCTCACCCTAACCCTCTCCCCAAAGGGGAGAGGGGATGGTGTGGTGCACTCTTTTCTCCCTCGCCCCTTTGGGGAGTGGGCCGGGGTGAGGGGAACTGCTGTATGTCCTCCCATGTTGTGAGATTGATAACAAAATTTATCTCATTCATCTCAAAAGTGTTAACCCACACTCAAAAATATAATTTTCACTATTTATAAAAATGAAATAAATGTTTTATTTATAGGGTCGTTAGTTCACAGCATTCACCAACACCGGGAGCCGTTATGTTTAACATTGCTTTACTGGGCGCTGGCCGAATTGGCCAGGTACATGCAGCTAACATCGCCAGCCACGCCGCGACCACGCTCTGGTCCGTGGTTGACCCGAATCAGGAATTTGCCACCCGTCTCGCCACGCAGTATCAGGCCCGCCAGCAGAGCCTGGAGGAGGCGATGACCGACCCTAACGTGCACGCCGTGCTGATCGCCTCCGCGACCGATACCCACGCCGATCTGATTGAAATGGCCGCCCGCCACGGCAAGGCCATCTTCTGCGAAAAGCCGGTCCACCTTGACCTCGCCCGCGTGCGCGACTGCCTGAAGGTGGTCAAAGAGTACGACGTGCCGCTGTTTATCGGCTTTAACCGCCGCTTTGACCCGCAGTTCCGCCGCTTGAAAACCGACGTGCAGGCCGGGCGCATCGGCAAGCCGGAATCGCTGCTGATCATCTCCCGCGACCCGTCTCCGCCGCCTGCGGAGTACGTGCGCGTTTCCGGCGGCATGTTCCGCGATATGACCATTCACGACTTTGACATGGCCCGCTTCATCATGGGCGAAGAGCCGGTGTCGGTGTATGCCCAGGGCAGCAACCTGGTCGATCCGGCGATTGGCGAGGCGGGGGACATCGATACCGCGTTTATCGTTCTGAAATACGCTTCCGGCGCGATGGCGACCATCGTCAACAGCCGCCGTTCATCTTACGGCTACGACCAGCGCCTGGAGCTGCACGGCTCCGAAGGACTGCTGTGCGCGGGCAACATCCTTGAAAACCAGGTGCAGCACTACGGCAAACAGGGCTGCACCAGCGCGCTGCCGGAACACTTCTTCCTGCAGCGCTACAAATCCGCTTACGCCGCGGAATGGGAACACTTTGTTGCGGTCCTGCGCGGCGAAGCGGTACCTGACTGCAGCGGCGATGATGGTGAACGTGCGCTGTACCTTGCGGATAAAGCGCTGGAGTCGCTGCGTACCCAGCGCGAGATCGTCCTCTAAACACAACAACCCTACACAGAGAGACATAATAATGAAAAAACTGATCGTAGCCGCCCTCATCGCCATGACGTCCGGGGCCGCCCTCGCCGAAAACGAGCAAATTGTTTTCAGTACGCCAAACCTGGCCATGCCGTTTGAAGTTCACATGCAGCGCACGGCGGTGAAAGCCGCAAAAGAGATGGGCGTGAAGCTTCAGGTGCTGGACGGGCAGGGCAGCTCGCCAAAACAGGTGGCTGACCTGGAAAACGCCATTACCCGCGGGGCGCAGGGCTTTATCGTCTCCCCGAACGACGTGAACGCGGTCTCCAGCGCGGTGGATGAAATTCAGGATGCGAAGCTGCCGGTCGTCACTCTTGACCGCTCCGTCGACAGCCAGAAAAAAGTGCCGCACTTCGGCGCCAACAACTACAAAGGCGGCCAGGCGATTGGCGACTTCGTCAAAACCAAATTCCCCGACGGGGCGGAGATCATTCTGCTGACCGGCCAGCCGGGCTCCTCCTCCAACATCGAACGCACTAAAGGGATCCGCGACAGCCTGAAGGCGGGCGGGGATAAGTACAAGATCGTCGCCGATCAGACCGGCAACTGGATGCGTTCTGAAGGGATGCGCATCGTGGAAAGCGTGCTGCCCTCGCTGCCGAAACGCCCGCAGGTAATCCTCTCCGCCAACGACGACATGGCGCTGGGGGCGATTGAAGCGCTGCAGAGCCAGGGCGTGAAGCCGGGCGAAATTCTGGTCACCGGCTTTGATGCGGTGCCGGAAGCGCTTGCCCGCGTGCGCGACGGCTGGCTGGCGGTGACGGCGGACCAGCGTCCGGGCTTTGCGGTGCAGACGGCGATGAGCCAACTGGTGGCCAACGTGCGCGAGAAGAAAGCCATCACCGGTGCCGACTACCCGCCGACGCTGATCACCAAAGAGAACCTGCAGCAGGCTGAGCGTATCGGTGAGGCCGGTAACTAATATGTCCCGAGCCGCCTCTGGCGGCTCATCATGAGGAGGAGCAGACTGATGTCGCAACCCTTACTGAAAGTGACCGACCTGGCAAAAAGCTTTTCCGGCGTCTGGGCGTTAAGCAGCGCCCAGCTGACCGTCGGCTCGGGCGAGATCCACGCCCTGCTGGGGGAAAACGGGGCGGGTAAATCCACGCTGCTGAAGGCGCTCGCGGGGGCGCAGCCGCAAACCCGCGGGGATATCTGGTTCAACGGCGAAACGCTGCCGGTGGACGACTCCCCGGTGGAACGGCAGAACAAGGGCATTATTACCATCTATCAGGAATTCAACCTGCTGCCCAACATGACCGTTGCGGAAAACATGTTTCTCGGGCGCGAGCCGCGTAAACGTAACCTGATCGTCGACGAAAAGGCGGTCAATCAGGAGGCGCAGGTCATTCTCGACTATCTGCAGCTGAACGTTGCGCCGACCACGCCGGTCGCCCGTCTGAGCGTTGCCCAGCAGCAGATGGTGGAGATCGCCCGGGCGCTGACCCTCAACGCCAGGCTCATCATTATGGACGAACCTTCCGCCGCGCTGAGCGACAGCGAGGTGGAAAGCCTGCACCGCGTGGTGCGGGAGCTTAAAAACCGCGGCGTGAGCATTATTTACGTTACCCACCGTCTGCACGAAGTTTTCCAGCTCTGCGATCGCTTCACCGTTTTCCAGGACGGCCGTTTCACCGGCACCGGCGCTGTGGCGGAGACCAACGTCGAACAGCTCATCCGCCTGATGGTCGGACGTGACGTGGCCTTTAACCGTCGTCCCGCCAGCGAAACGCATCATGAGGACAAACCCGTCCGCCTGGCGGTGAAGGGGCTGAGCCGCGAAAAGCCGCCGCTGGATCCGCACGGCATCGCCCTGCACGACATCAGCTTCCACGTCCACGCCGGGGAGGTCTTAGGCATTGCCGGGCTGGTGGGCGCCGGGCGCACCGAGGTGGCGCGCTGCCTGTTTGGCGCGGACGCGTTTACCGCCGGGAGCTTTGAGCTGGACGGCGTACCGTACCAGCCGCGCGACCCGCTCTATGCCCTCGACCAGGGTGTGGCGCTGGTACCGGAAGACCGCAAAAAAGAGGGGGCGGTGCTGGGACTGTCGATTCGCGACAACCTGTCGCTCTCCTGCCTCTCCTCGCTGCTGCAGTGGCGCTGGTTCGTGAACACCCGCAAAGAGGACGATCTGATCGAGTCCTACCGCAAAGCGCTGCAGATCAAAATGGTCAACAGCGCGCAGGAGGTGCGCAAGCTCTCCGGCGGTAACCAGCAAAAGGTGATCCTCGCGCGCTGCATGGCGCTCAACCCGCGGGTGCTGATCGTCGATGAGCCGACGCGCGGCATCGACGTGGGGACCAAATCGGAAGTGCACCAGGTGCTGTTTGACATGGCGAAAAAGGGCGTGGCGGTGATCGTGATCTCCTCCGATCTGCCTGAAGTGATGGCGGTGTCAGACCGGATCATCACCCTCAGCGAAGGCCGGGTGACCGGCGAGATCCACGGTGACGACGCTAACGAAGAACGGCTGATGACGATGATGGCCATCAACCACAACGCCCTGAACGCGGCATAACGGAGTTTCTCATGACGCAGATGATTTCTAAAACGCAGGCCCCGGTCAAACGCGCCGGACGCATCGATCCCATCGCCTTCTTCGAGCGCTTCGGGGTGCTGATTTTCATGATCCTGCTGCTGATCTTCTTCCAGTCGCAGAACAGCAACTTTTTCTCTGAACGCAATATTTTCAACATTCTGACCGAAGTTTCCATCTACGGGATCATGGCCGTGGGGATGACCTTTGTCATCCTGACCGCCGGGATTGACCTCTCCGTGGGCTCCATTCTGGCGGTCTGCGCCATGACCGCGGCGTACGTGATTAAGGGCGACAACTTCACCACCGTCGATCCGAACGCCTGGGGCGGCATGAGCTGGCTGATTGGGCTGGGGATTTGCCTGGCGATGGGCACGGCGATTGGCTTCCTGCACGGCCTGGGCGTCACCCGCCTGCGCCTGCCACCCTTCATCGTGACCCTCGGCGGGATGACCATCTGGCGCGGCCTGACGCTGGTGATCAACGACGGCGCGCCGATCGCCGGTTTCGATCAGGGCTACCGCTGGTGGGGGCGCGGGGAGCTGCTCGGCATCTCCATTCCGATCTGGATCTTCGCCATCGTCGCCCTCGGCGGCTATCTGGCGCTGCATAAAACCCGCTGGGGCCGCTTCGTCTACGCCATCGGCGGTAACCCGGAGGCAGCGCGCCTGGCGGGGGTGAACGTCAAGCGCGTGCTGGTTAGCGTCTACGTGCTGATTGGCTGCCTGGCGGGGCTGGCGGGCTTCATTCTGAGCGCGCGTCTGGGGAGCGCCGAGGCGGTGGCCGGGATCTCCTTTGAACTGCGCGTCATTGCCTCGGTGGTGATTGGCGGCACCTCGCTGATG